>JAHDGW010000312.1 GCA_020631635.1 Saprospiraceae bacterium | reverse complement strand
AAAAAGGTCTATATTCGATTGTCCAATCATTCTAAGGTATTTGTCCTTATTTACCTTTGTATTCTCTTGATTACCAGACTTTTGTTGCCCATTTGTTGCCTAATTAGCATAACTAATTGATTGCCAATGTTTATCACTTTATGTATTGGGAAGTGAATGAGACAGCAAAACAACTTGCGATTTGCTTAGTCGAATTTATCCCTTCTAGGATCTGAAATCTAAGAGCTCATTAACAACAAAATCATTGTCAATATCACTTAACAATATTTTTATTGTCAAACCCCTACTCCCCCAACCCACTCAACACAAACACCACTCGCCGATTCGGTGGATAATACCCGCCTTCTTCTGGCATTTTTATAGGTCTGCTGCTTCCGTAGCCTTCGGTTTTGATGCGTAACCCTGAGACTCCTTTTTTGACAAGATATCTGGCTACTTTATTCGCTCGCTGTTTGGAGAGTTTAAGATTGGCCTCTTCATTACCGACTACATCAGTATGACCTTCGATGAGGACTGTCACATCAGGATGATCTAGCATAAACTGTGCAAAAATATCCAATTCACGATTAGAAACCTCAAGTATCTCCGCCTTGGCCCTAACGAATTCTATATTCTTTGGGATATATTTTTCGGCTCGCTCCACAGTCATCGGTTCTTGAGCAATAATATCTACTTTGGATTCTACGGGTTGGGGGATCAACGTTTTCCTTTCGGTGGTTGGTGATGCTTCTGATGTTTTGTTCTTTTTAGGAGGGAGAACCTCCTTCATAGTAGGCAAAGGCTTTTCTGGTCTTATGAAAAAGTTGCTGCTGATCACCTCGTAGTTATACGTTACACCAAAGAGTCTTTCATACCATGACTGCTCATCTTTGGATTTTTCCATAGCCCATAGTAATCGTACCTCGCCTTCATTGAGTGCATTGAAGTACTCTACTTTGAGATCGTACTCTTGATTAGCCACTAGCGTTGTCGCTCCGGCGAATACTCCGACGTCATTGAGGTGCCATTGATTGATGATTAACTCTCCATCGATCCAGACTCGTATACCGTCATCTACACGAGCAGAAAAGAGATATTGGGCTGATTTGCCAGGTTTTAGTTTACCCGTCCATCGTATAGAGCATACTTGTGGATCTACGCCAGGTACTGGTGGCTCTCCCCACCAGTCATCATCTATTTTGTCTACATACATTGAGGAAACGAATCGGTCAAAATTTTGTCCGTCGTAGTACTCTGCAAGTAAACCATTTTGCGAGAAAGAAGTAAGCGTCGACATTGCAACAAGAAATAGAGATAACAGTGCCGATCGGACAGAATGATATAGAGGCTGATTTTTCATCATATCATAATCTAGCCGAAATAGAATGCAATCGCCAATTTTATCTATGAGATGAAGCTATAATTAGATGAATAGGAGCTCCAATTCCTCAATATACCCCATCGTGAGATCCGATATCAATCAATATAATCTGATCATCTCTGATGATAAAATCCAGTACGATACGGTATTGCATATTGATGCTTACAGAGCTCAATCCGGCAAGTGATCCTTTCAACTTATGTAAACGTAGCGATGGATGACGAGGATTGGCTTGTAGCAGGGATAGAGTCAGTACATACCGATCTCTCATTTCTGGATGTTCTTTTTTAAAACGTCTTAGTCGTTTTTCATACGCTTTAGTGGTTCTAATCTTCGGCATCCCACAATCGCTTTATGTGTTCTTCCACAGTCTCTACAACATAGTCCCCATTTTTGATATCTTTCATAACCTCCTCATAGGCTTGGTCTAGCTCCCTCATGCGACGCTCCTCATAATCCTCTACGGGCATGACGACATACTTCACCTTACCTCGTACCGTAATGCCTACCTGAGGCCTTTCTTGAAGTGCCTCTTCGATGGCTTTTACTCCTCTGGTCTTGATTTCGTTTGCAGTGATCATATAGTGCGATTGAATAGTATGACTAAATATTACTATTTAAAAGTACGATTAAATAGTACGATAATCAAACTATCTATTTATTCCTAGTCATATTCCACCATGTACGTGCGGTTCTGAGCTGATGATACTCATATTTATCATTAAAAAATTCTTTAGCAGGAGTAAGGTTTATATTCTCAGTACTATCAAAGTAATTTATCATAAGCTCCAAATCTTCTTTCGTCAATAACTCATAGACGTCAATCAATTTATGCTCCAAACATTTATCAAGATGAGTTGCAATTGTGTCCACGGTATATGATCTGATTTCTCTAATTTCTGAAAGCGTTTTGCCTTCATTCCAGAGTTTTAAAGTCTCATAATATGTTGAGGAAAGTGCCGGTTTTACAAAATAACTCTTGGACTCAAGCCCATGATCCACCACATAGTTGTTTATAACGTTCAATATCTCATCCCCATATCGGTCCATTGTCTTTTTACCTATTCCCCGTATTCGGGAGAGGCTACTACGGTCCTTTGGTAAGACATCACATATGCTTACAATAGATTTTATTGGCAATACGCTGGATGCTGTAGTACTTTTATCCTCGGCTTTTTGTGCTCTCCAGGCTTTCAGGCTATGATACAGCTCACTATTATCGAAATTATCGGTATTGACAATCTTATTCTTCTTGTATACCACTGTCTTTTTGGCTTTAGCCAAATGATCATCAAAATGTAAAGGTGCTTTGGCTCTAATCTCAAGGAGTGACGACAGCTTATATCCGCTGGCTAGAGAGGCAAACAATTCTTTACTGATAAATATACCCCACTGTATATCCTCTAGGTATTGAGTGATGCGTTCCATCGCCGTTGCATTATCAATTTCAATTGATAGTTTGGCAAAGCTAAGCCATAGCTCATCCTTGAAAATCGGTAAAAAATAATTGGCTGCGCTTTGCAATCGTTCTAGTAAAAAATCGCTCTCCTCCACTGTACTGATATCTTTTAAACTGTGATCGATCAATCTCGAAAATTTCTGCGCCACAGGGTCTACCTTGTCATGAAAGATGGAAGCCAAGCGAGACAGCTCTCTTGTGCTAGGCAATTCATGCTCTTTGAGCATTTTCTTGAGCAGATCTTGGAGATCATCGAGTGTATATCTGATCTTTCGATAGCCAAATAAATCCATCAACACAAAGCGCTCGAAGTCTTTACGTGCTTGCAAAAAACTAGATTCCGTAGGTTGGTTATCATGATATTTTTGTTCATAATTGACCACCTGATTGTCATTTCTGATGGCTGACGATGAGATCTTAGATCGTAGTTTTATCCCTTGTAATGTCCTACATCTGCTCAGCGCTACGTATACTTGCCCATGTGCAAAGGCCGCTTTGGCATCGATCTCGACATGATCAAAGGTAAGTCCTTGACTTTTGTGAATCGTGATCGCCCAAGCTAGGCAAAGGGGTAATTGACTGAAGCTTCCTACCACTTCCTTGGTCAGCTCTTTGGTCTCGGGATCGATGGTAGTCGCAGTATTTTCCCAAGTCTCGTAATGCACGGTGATCATTTCACCACTATCAGCTCTTACCTCGGCATAGTCCAAATCTTCTTCTATGGTAATCAGCGTCCCGAGCTTACCATTATAGTAGAGCTTGTCTTCTGACAGATCGTTTTTGATAAACATCACTCTCGCCCCTACCTTAAGCCTCAGATCTTCATCGTTGGGATACATAGAAGGGGGGAAATTGCCTTCCACTTCTGCCTGATGTATTACGCTAGGCTGATCGAGTGCTTGTAGTCTTTCTTCATTGATCTTGAGGCTCGTACGACGA
>JAHDGW010000311.1 GCA_020631635.1 Saprospiraceae bacterium | reverse complement strand
TCATACAAAGATCAATTTCTTTTTATTTCCCCACAAGGTTTTCATCCTGATCCGATATAACCCTAAGCTGTATAAGATCATACGCTTTGATGTTCTCTATGAAATCTTCTGGGGTTTGGCTTGTTTGCACAGTTATGCTCTGCATAGGATCTAGCTGAGAGCGATCATGGAGATCTATACCGATTTGTTTTAGCGTTCTTCGAGTATCTCTAAGTCTTGGCAACTCTATAAACGGAATAAGTACAGCATATATGATGATATTCTTTAGTATCCTTATCTCCTCAAATATAAAGTAATCGATCAGTGTCATAATAAAGAAAAAGACTACAAATCGATACAATATTTCTGGGAATAATATCTTGAGATCTTTCATAACAAAGTCTTTGTCTCAAGTTACTATTTTCTATTTTGATAAGAAGCTAGTCATTGTCTTTTTTCTTCTTTTTGAAAGGGTTCCAACCTTCTAGTTTTTCCTTGATATCCTCTGTATTGACCTTGTCACCGATCTTATCTTTTACATTATCTAATACTTGATTGCCTAGGCTGTCGGGTAATAATTCCTTTAGCGTGGAGTCTACTTGAGCCCCTACTTTGTCTTTGATTTCATCTTTGACCTGATTCACTACTTCCGTAGCTTTTTCTTCCGCTTGTGCCTTTAGGGTATCTACTTTTTCAGTAACTACATTGGTGATACTATCTTTGGCTACTGCAATGGTGCTATCTATTTTTTCTTGTGCTTTTTCTTTAGCATCATCGATGTTATTGGCAATTTCATCTTTGATTGCCTCTTGAGTAGATTTTCCTCCGCTGGAGAGTGGCTTCAGTTTTACAGTGGGTTGTTTGATATCGCCGCCAAGATTGATTTGCATTTTGATATAGTCACCTTGGGAGATATTAAGTCCCAGCTTACTGGCTTCGTTTTCTAACAAACTAAGTCCAGTATTTGCAGCATTTGTAATGGCGTTGGATTTGAGCAGTTCTCTAGGGATATCGGCTATGATTTGGTAGTCCATCTCTTGAGTGAGGCTATGATTACCGCTGATTTTCATATCGATGTCTTGATAATTGTAATCAAATTCTTTGACAAAAAACTTACCTTCTTTGATCTCAAACCAGTTTTTAGTATTGTTGAGGTCGATTCCTTTTAGTTTTTCGATACCTAGCTTGTTACTTATCTTATTGAGTGGCTCGAGTCCATCTACTGCACCATTTAATGTCTCTATAAAACCTGAGGCATTTAGGCTTTCTAACTTAGGAAATAAATTATCATCTAGCGACCCACTCATAACCAAGGTAGAGTTGAAAAATCCATTTACGTATTTCATGATAGGTGCTAGTTGCTTTACCGTAAGTAGTTTATCCACTGTTTCGTTAAACTTGATCTCGGATAAGTTATACTTAAATGAAAAATTAGGGTCCTCGGGATCAGATGTACTATAGAGTCCGTCAAATTTCATAGTACCACCTAATGCTCTTGTGCTTACATCCTGCATCATTACATCTCCGTCAGCGATGCTCATCATGCCTCTGAGATCGACCATGTCGATATTCGTATAGTTGAGTTCATCGATATCAGTATTGATATTGATTTGTACATTTTTGGGGATGATAGGAGTGATATACTCTTCTTCGCTTGATGTAGATTCGGTATTTTCGAGATAAGGGTTGAGATTTAGACGCTTGCTTGAGATGGCTATATCACCTCGTAAGGTATCATCATTCATGACATAGTTATAGGCATTTTGGATATCTCCATTCATCTGTATATGGCTATCATCTAGCTTAGCTGAAAAATTATCAATAGTGATATTATTAGCATTCAATGTACCCTTACTACTCAGTGTTTTAACCGCAATATCTTCATATTGAATATGCTCAAAATCCGCCTTATAGTTGATCTTGGCATTGGTGATAAAAGCCTCACTGAGGCTATCTATGGCTACAGCATCTGGCGCTACTTCTGATTCTTCAGCGGTAGGACCGGCAGACCATTCATCCACTAGGAGGTATTTCGACTGTACTTCAATATCTGCTTCCATAGACTGATCATTGATAAAGTAAGCCAAAGGATTTTTGACATCTCCGGTAATGGTCATATCGCTCTTGCCAAGCTTTACTTTTGAGGTATTCAGTGTCATTGCGGTCGGACTTGCACTGGCTTGGATAGAAGATGCAGATACCGAAGGTTGCCCTTCATTTTCGATAATGAAATTTTTTAGATCAGCTTTGCCGTCAAAGGCAATAGCTCCGTAGTTACCCGCATCTATATCTTTTTGAGTGGCTTGGAGTGATAGATTGGCATCAAATAATCCTTCCAATTTTTTGACCCCTTCTAATGGTAATGCTTTTTGTAAGGTGGCAAGATTAACATTGCTACTGAAAACACCCTCGTATTTGGGGTTAGATTGATTGCCTTTTGCGGATAATTTTCCCGCAAGACTATTACTGCCTAATAGGGCATTAAATTTTGGAATATCCAATTCAAAATTTTGTGCTTTGTCATCAAAAGTTTCAAAACTTAAATCCACGTTTACATCTTTCAGGGCATCGGGTAGATCTGGATATTTAAGATATCCATTGACAATATTGATATTTGATTTTATGAGTGGCAGCTTGCCAGATATGGCGCCATAAGTACCATTGATATCTAGGTTAATGTCTGCAGTTCCTGAAGTTTCTACTCCTTTGAGGTCTCCTATGATCGATGTCGGCAGGATGGAGATAAAGTCTTTAAACTCATTTTTGGGCGCAGTGATGTTGGCTTTCGTAACGATATCATCACCGACTAGTTGTACCATTCCTGATCCTTCGAGGTCTAGCGTATTGAGTGATATACGATTGTCTTTCAGGGTATATATCGACTCTGTGATATTCATATTTACATCAGCATCGGCGGTCAGAGGTACCTTAGAAAGATAAGTCATGCCTTCATACTTGACGGTCATGGCATTGGCCTTGGTTTCTGTCCTTAAGTCAAAGATATCCTGAGTAAAATCTCCATTACCTTCGTGATCGATATTCGTAAGATCTAGGAGCATCTGCAGTTGATCGTCTCTATAGGTGATATGTCCATTGTTGACACTATACGATTGCAATGCAAGCTGATAGCTTAGCTCTTCCGTAGGTTCTTCAGTGGTCACAGTTTTGGCAATATCATAGTTTGCAGCACCATTTTCTTTGACCCAAATATTGATATTAGGTTGATCTAGACTGATAGACTTTAGATCATAAGGATCATCATTAAATACAGAAAAAAGATTGATGCTTAGCCCAGCATTTTCAGCAGAGAAAAGGGGGACATTTTTAAAATCATCAATACCTACGACACGTATATCTTCTACTCCAATACTGAGATATGGAAAATCTTTAAAAAGACTTAGACCAACGTCCGAAAATTCTACTTTGGCATTTACATTGTCGTTGATCGCCACCTTGATTTCTTCTTTGATCCTATCCTGAAAAAGGTAGGGTAACAAAAACATCAGTAGCAATAGCAATAGTAAGGTATAACCGAAAAACTTGAATATCTTTTTTAAAACCTTCATATACTTTTTTCTAGCGGTTTGAATAACCGAATTTTCTATATAGACTCTTTTTTTATCGAAAGTGTTCTTTTCTTGATCGATTAAAGAATAAATTCATGTCAGGTAATATTTCATATCTGACCATTTAGTCTTGAGCACATATCAAATATGACGATTATCAGCAGTATGCTCACATAGGGTATACACGTATTAGTAAAATATTAAGATCATTAAAAATACAATACTCAAAGTCGAAAACTTATCTGTTCA
>JAHDGW010000310.1 GCA_020631635.1 Saprospiraceae bacterium | reverse complement strand
TTAAAGCAGGCCAGCAGATATGCAAAATTGCTAAAGTCTATCTTGATAAAAGTTTTTGACAATAATGGGTACAATACAGAAAGGGATGATATAGGTACTCAAATTGGTCTTGTCTTCAATAACGAAAATAGCGTATGCAAATATCAATGGCCAGATCAAAATGAACATCAGAGTCCGAGTATTGAAATATATCTTATTGAAGTACTTGCGTAGATAGAGTAACAAAACACCGATGATCAGACAGGTAAGTAATACGTAACCCATGAATACAAGCCATGGAGACCGTGAATCACTATGCGCCTTGCTGGTCACTTCAAAATAAGAGTTGAGTGTATCATAAATACGTTCAGTAAGCTTTTCTTCTGCAGCAACTATGATCTGACCTTTTTTGATGTTGGCTTTGGTTCGATTGAGGCCAGCAAGACTTTTTTGGACAAGATTATTACGCTCTACTTCATCGAGTATGAGACTGATAGGAATATCCTCTAACGAAAAAGAACTTGGTATGCTTAATCCTACTTTTTCATATTCTATCTTCAATGCCGCTAGAAATTCTGACTGAGTTTTTACATCCTCCTTATCCAAAGACTTGAGTCGAGAGCTTCTTCGTTTGAGTTTAAACTCTGTATTGTCATCGTAACGTATGGTGTTTTTTATGATCCCTCTTTTAAGGGCTTCATTGACAAAGGTGGTCAACTCCTGATTGAATGCACCTTCGATCTTATTGATCTCAATGTCATTCAATATTTCGTTTGCTAGAGTCGTATGCGATACATCAGCAGGTTTAAATACTAAAGGAACAGACTCTGCCGCTTGCTCTTTGGCTAACCTTAACTCCTCGTCGGTACGACTTACATCGAATGACTGTGAGGCATACAGATCATCATATGCCCATTTATCTCCAAGGCTGTACCTGTATTGTGACTGATTGTATCTTGGGAATAATATCGCTATCGCTCCTATGACAAGTGCTACGACGCCATATCTTATGAAATCGCTAAGCTGCTTGTTTTGAATAAGATTTTGATAAGCCATATCGCAAAGATAACCGACTTTCGCTTTATGAGATAATCAGATTATCGGGATTGCCATTTTATCTCTACAGACCTAGCTTGGTGAGATAATAGCCGCGCCAATACAAAGAAATAATCCGATAATCGATTTAAGTATTTAATAAGATTTTGGTCGACGGATTCGGCTTTTGCCAAACTAATAACTCGTCGCTCTGCTCTCCTACATATGGTACGGCATATATGGGCATGAGCATTGGCCTCATTACCTCCTGGAAGAATAAATGATCTTAAAGGTTCTAGCTCGAGATTATATGCATCTATGCCATGTTCTAGTTTATATATATCCTCATCTCGTACCCCTGGCAGGCTTATATCAGAAGTAGGATCTACTGCTAGTACTGAACCTATATCAAATAGACGATGCTGTATCTCAAATAAAAGATCTTTAACTTGCTCATCTTGGATCATGGTGATCAATAAACCCAACTGACTATTGAGTTCATCAATAGTGCCATATGATTCTATCCTGAGATCATCTTTAGATACTCTTTTACCCCCAAATAAAGAAGTTTCACCAGTATCACCTGTTTTAGTATAGATTTTCATAGTGCGGTAAGTTTGACGTAGGTGGAAGATAGATAAAACTAAAAATAGTGCTGGGTACTACCTGATGTTATAATTATGATCAGGGTTATCAGCCGTGATAATATTTGTATTTTGTTTATCAGACTCTACGATACCATCTCGTAGTCTAACGACTCTATGCGCATGATCCGCAATATCGGGTTCGTGAGTTACTAAGATTACCGTATTTCCTTTGCGATGAATTTCTTCAAATATGGCCATAATTTCTATGGATGTCTTAGTGTCTAAGTTACCTGTTGGTTCATCTGCTAGTATGATTGCGGGGTCATTGACGAGTGCTCTAGCGATGGCTACTCTTTGGCGTTGGCCTCCTGATAGTTCGTTAGGTTTATGATCTATACGGTCGCCAAGTCCTACGGCGGTCAAGACTTTTTCTGCTTTTTGATTTCTCTTCTTTTTGGATAGACCGCTATAGACTAGCGGCAAGGCAACATTTTCTAAAGCACTCAGTCTAGGCAAAAGGTTAAAGGTTTGGAATACGAATCCGATTTCACGATTTCGTACTTCTGCCAGTTCGCTGTCAGACATTTGACTTACATTGGTGCCATTAAGAATATAATCTCCATCACTCGGGGTATCTAGGCAACCTAGCAAATTCATCAGCGTAGATTTACCTGAGCCGGAGGGTCCCATTAGAGCAACGTACTCATTATGATGAATATCTACAGTGATGGATTGTAGTGCCCTCACCTCTTGAGAACCCATTACGTATGTTTTACTTAGCTTCTGTACTGATATTAATGACACAGAGTATGATGTTGATTGACATCCTAAAGTTAAGAGCTTATATGAGAGTAAGTGCTAATTATTAGACGAATATATCCTGCAATACGTTTAGCATAGCTTATTGTAGAAATTAGCTTTTGAAAATATACTATACCTGAGCGTTGGTTATAAGCTTCTCAGGACTATGATAAGTGTATACCAATAAAATTCTAATACTCTGAGGCCAATTTGTTCCTCACAAATTCTTTAATCGGGATTAAGTAGTATTTTTACCCAACTTAATTTTAATCCAATCGAGATGATACAACACGTTGCCGTTGCAGGAAATATAGGTGCTGGTAAAACTACCCTCTCCGAATTATTATCAAAACACTACGACTGGCACGTGCAATACGAGGATACTAGTACCAATCCCTATCTGAGTGATTTCTATAACGATATGAAACGATGGTCATTTAACCTACAGATCTACTTTCTGCATAGCCGTTACCAACAAATACTTCAGATCAGAAATGGTAAAAATACAGTAGTACAAGACCGTACGATCTATGAGGATGCCAATATATTTGCTCCTAACCTTCATGATATGGGCCTCATGTCTACTCGAGACTTTAATAACTATCAGTCGCTATTTGAGACCATGGCTAGTCAAGTGAAAGGCCCTGATTTGCTCATTTATCTCAAGGCTAATATACCTACGCTGGTCGAGCACATACAGACGAGAGGCAGAGACTATGAGGGCAATATGAGTCTTGATTATCTCAAAAAACTCAATCAGAGGTACAATAATTGGATAAGCAACTACCGCGCAGGTAAGCTTTTGGTCATCGATGTCAATGATCTAGATTTCAAAAACAATAAGGAAGATTTAGGTGTCATCATTAGTAAGATAGATAGTGAACTGCACGGGCTGTTTTAGTATTGTCACTATAGTATTTATAAATCCGATTTTTGATTATGCTAAAAACGATTCTCCAAGAGATAGAACCCTATAATGCAACTTTGGTGGCAGTAAGTAAAACTAAGCCATCCTCACGTATAAAAGAAATGTACGAGCTAGGTCAACGGCATTTTGGAGAAAATCGAGTGCAGGAATTAGTAGAAAAACATGAACTTCTACCCAAGGACATACAATGGCATCAAATAGGGCATCTTCAGACCAACAAAGTCAAATTTATTGCTCCATTTGTACACCTTATACATGCTGTAGATTCTGAGAAACTTATTCGTAAAATCGATCAAGAAGCAAAAAAAGTAGACCGCCAAATCAATATTTTACTACAGCTTAAAATTGCAAAGGAGGACAGTAAGTTTGGTCTGGCTGTGGAGGATCTGCTTAAGCTAGCTGAGGATATTGCTAGTGATAAATGGAAGCATGTCAAGCTTGTAGGACTTATGGGTATGGCAAGTTTTGTGGAAGA
>JAHDGW010000309.1 GCA_020631635.1 Saprospiraceae bacterium | reverse complement strand
CATCCACCATTAACAAGCTATTAACGAGCCTTTAAGAAATATGGGTCAAAAAATTGCTTTAGATATCTTACCTTTAAACTAGCAAAAAAAGAAATCATGTATAAATTATTATTTTTCGCAAGCATATTTACGTTGATGTTTACTTTCGCGGAAGCGCAAGAGATCAATAAAGTTGACTTCAAAAAAATGGAGCAAGCAGAAGAAAATGCTGTGCCTACAGAGGGACCAATCATGACATTCGAGACTAAGACTGTTGATTACGGTACCATCGAGCAACATGGAGAACCTTTACGTAAATTAGCCTTTACGAATACGGGTACTGAGCCCCTTGTGATCAAAAATGCTAGAGGATCTTGTGGATGTACAGTGCCAGAATGGCCAAAAGAGCCTATTATGCCAGGCGAAAGCGGAGAAATAGAAATCCGATACGCTACCAATAGATTGGGTAAAATCAATAAAACAGTAAAGTTGACCACCAATGAAGTTGGAGTAGCTCCTCACGTACTGAAAGTAGTAGGCATGATCAACAAACCTGATACTGAAAATGTGCCTTCAAGTGAGCCTTCGATTATAGGAGGAGGGAAATAATCCAAACTTGATTAAAAATATAAAAGCCTTGAGAATAAAACTCTCAAGGCTTTTTTTGTTTCTATAGTTAGATAAAAACTATAACAGACATGTCACTGATCAGTGTAATCTCTCCAGCAAAATCTCTCGATCTAGAATCTAAAGCACCAGCCTTTGAAACCATACCTAGATTCCCTAAAGAGACTAAAGCTCTCGCTAGCAAACTGAGAAATAGCTCCATGAAAAAAATCGGAGAGCTTATGTCTATCAGTAAAGATCTCGCTAGTCTCAATGCTCAACGGTATAAAAACTTGTCTGAAGAGTATACCGCGGATAATAGCCGTGCTACTATTTATACTTTCAATGGAGATGTTTATCAAGGTCTAGATATAAAAACTTTAGATCCTAATGCACAAGAGTATGTACATCGGTATACTCGAATATTATCTGGTTTATATGGCCTACTTCGCCCACTTGATGCCATGCAGCCCTACCGACTAGAAATGGGTACTCGACTCGAAATCAGAAAATCGAAAAACCTATATCAATATTGGGATCAAAAGATCACTAATTTACTCAATGATGATATCAAGGCGCTTGGAGCAACGACTCTAGTCAACCTTGCCTCACAAGAATATTTTAAGGCTATCAAAAAAGCTAAGTTGAGTATCCCTGTTATAAACATACACTTCAAAGAATATCGTGGTGATGCATTGAAGGTGATTTCATTTAGTGCCAAACGTGCTCGTGGAGCTATGCTCAGATATATGGCTCAGCATCAAGTCAATGACATATCCGATTTAAAAGGTTTTGATCTAGATAATTATCGTTTTGATTCAGATCATTCCGATGATAGCAATTGGACATTTACGAGGTAGTTTCGTGGATCGTTGGTCGGGGTTCGATTTTCGAGGGTCGTTGGTCGGAAAACGTTGGTCGATTGTCGGGAGTATATTGTAAAGTATGGCATCTTTCATCATAAAATGACATACCAGTAAATCTCCCTTTTTTAAACTGAATGAGTATCTTACCTTGTATATAGTTGAGATATGAAATTTATAAAATTCTTCATTTGGGCGGGAGTTCTATCTTTCGTGCTTTCTTTTATGGATTCGGGACTCAAAATCGGAGAGACCAAACTTCCTGCCTTAGGCAAATTATTTGATCCTATCAAAGGTTTTTGGGCTAATGCTGAAACTAGCTATCGTGATCAGAGCATCCAAGGATTCAATATAAAGGAAGATATTTCTATCCAGTTTGACGAGCATATGGTTGCTCATATTTTTGCCTCCAATACGGAAGACGCCCTATTTGCTCAAGGCTATGTAGAAGCATATCACCGCTTATTTCAAATGGATCTTTCTGCGAGATCAGCTAGCGGGAGACTTGCCGAAGTCTTAGGGACAGACCTATTGAAAAAAGATAAACAGACTAGGCGCATCGGTATGACATATGCAGCTGAGAATGCTGTAAGCGGTTGGCAAAAAACAGGCGAACAACAAAAATACATCCATGCCTATGTAGATGGAGTCAATGCTTATATAGATCAATTAAAAGCTAAAGATTATCCCTTTGAATTCAAGTTATTGAATTACCAACCAGAATCTTGGTCGTTGCTAAAAAGCGCCAATATACTCAAAGCCATGTCGCTAGTATTATGTGGATATGAGGAGGATGTGGAGTTTAGCAATGCGTACCAAAAGTTTGGAGCAGAGGACTTTGCACTTATGTATCCTGAGTACGATATTAAAAACTCTCCTATTATCCCAATAGGTACCCCATTTGTAAATCTTGACTCCTTAGAGCAAGTAAAAAGTCAAAAAGACTTGGGCTATCATGAGACCATCGAGCGATTTAGATCTCCACCCGGAGTGGGCTCCAATAACTGGGCCGTAGACGGATCAAAGACCAAGAGTAAAAAACCAATATTTGCCAACGATCCTCATCTTGGTCTCAGTCTACCCTCCGTATGGTATCAGTTACATATCCATACTCCTGAGTATTCTGCCTATGGTGTAAGTCTATTGGGAATGCCAGGTATTATGATAGGATTTAACCAAGATATCGCTTGGGGAGAAACCAATGTAGGGCATGACGTTATGGATTGGTACACGATAGACTGGACTGATGATCAAAAAACAAGTTATAAACTTGATGATGGAAATGCCGATGTCACCTATCGCATAGAAGAGATAAAAGTAAGGGAAGCAGCAAGCGTATTCGATACGGTGAAATATGCTCACTGGGGCCCTATCCAAGAAAAGAATGGCCGCTCACTGGCACTACGATGGATTGCTCATCAAGAGCCAGACAAGCCGGAATATCTAGCCTTTATTGATGCTATGAAAGTCAAAAACTATGATGAGTATTTGGAGGCTACCAGTAATTTTATAGCTCCAGCTCAAAACTTTGCTTATGCTGATCGACACGGAGAAATCGGTCTACGTATCAACGGCCGCCTTCCTGTCAAAAAGGAAGGACAAGGGAGAATGCTCAGTGATGGTAGCCAAAGATCATCTGCCTGGGAGGGTTTTATCAAAAGAGAAGATAACCCCCAGACACGAAACCCAGACCGAGGCTATATCTCATCTGCCAATCAATGGAGTACGGACCAAACTTACCCGTATTACTATAATGGAAATTTTGAAGCATACCGTGGTAGAGCCGTCAATCGTGCCCTGGATACGCTGAGTGATATCACTCCACAAACGATGATGCAGATGCAAATGAATAGTTTCAGCATCAAAGCCGAAGAATCACTCCCTATTATGCTAGATGCACTTACAAAAAAGAATCGTCAAGATAGTATGAGCTCTATACTGCAAAATTGGGATTACGTCTATAAAGCTAATGCTGAAGCTCCTGCACTCTACAATGCATGGTGGTATTATCTTACGCGTGGCCTTTGGGATGAAGTGAGACAAGAAAAAGACATAGACCTACCCTACCCAGACGATTGGCGTACGGTGCAGTTATTATATGAGGGTGATGAAAATAAATTTTGGGATGTAGATAGCACAGCTACCAAAGAGGATATGGCACAGATCATCAACAATGCTTTTACGGATATGAAAAATTATTTAGAGGAGAAATCTGATAATTTTAAAAATCTAGAATATTCTCATTTCAAAAAAGTCAATATTTACCACCTTACTCAAGTACCAGCATTATCAGAGATGGGTATCATCTCAGATGGTCACAAGGATGTAATCAATGCTGTAAGTTCCACTTTTGGTCCATCATGGAGAATGGTTGTCGGCCTT
>JAHDGW010000308.1 GCA_020631635.1 Saprospiraceae bacterium | reverse complement strand
CCACGATATATGATCCTGATAGAAGACATACTGGTCAATGAAGATATCATAAGCGAAAACTTTAAATGCAAGCTAGATTCATGCAAAGGAGCTTGCTGCGTTGCCGGCGATTATGGCGCTCCATTAGACAAAGAAGAACTGGACCATATTAAGCAATATGTACAGGTCATATGGCCTTACTTATCAGAGCAATCTAAAAAGATTTTAGAACAACAGGGGTATTCTAGATATTTTGACACGGCTAAGCTCGCAGGGACACCTTTGCACCAAGATGGAGCATGTGTCTATCTCATACAAGACGAAAAAGGATGGAATAGATGTGCTTTTGAATATGCCTACGAAAAGGGAGAATTAGAATTTAAGAAACCAAAGAGTTGCCATCTTTATCCCATACGAGTCCAACATGACAACCTTACAGGATTCAAAACATTAAGCTATGACCGGTGGGATATCTGTAGCGCTGCTTGTGACTTAGGTCAAAAAGAGCAAATACCCTTGTATCGCTTTCTGAGAGATGCACTTACCAAGTCTTTCGGAGAGGAGTTTTATGAGGCTCTAGATGCTGCCGCGAAAAGAAACCAATAATGGATCAATACAGCCTTCTGTGACCTTAGAAATACATCATTTTCATATATAGTGCATTGACCATGTATATATTATAATGCAATCGGAAAGTCAATTATTTGAAAACTTCGCTAAAGCTGCTACCTTTGCACGGCTTTAGAGGAGCTGGCAATGCCTTGTTCACTCATTATATAAAATAAGACATCAAAAAATGGCTTTAATAGGTAAAATTAGACAGAACTTTTGGTTTGTATTAATCCTGCTAGGATTTGCATTGCTTGCATTTATACTCATGGATATGACTAGTGCTAGTAATCGTGGAGGAAGTAGTATATCTGCTGGCTCCATCAATGGTAAAGACATTGATATGAGAGACTTCCAGAGAACACAAAGTATTCTCTACAGTGGCTCTGGTGCAGATCAAGGAGCGATTAAAAACGCCGTTTGGGATTTTTTCGTAGAAGACGCTATTGTAGCTGAGGAAGCAGAAGGTTTAGGGCTTTCTGTGCCTAGTCAAGAACTAATGGATCTACAATTTGGTGCTAACCCTAGCCCAATTATAAGACAAAACTTTGCAGATAGAGCTACAGGTCAAGTCAATAGACAAGTATTAAACACCTACAAAACAGCGATCGAAGAGGGTACCTTTGACAATGAACAGCAAAGACAATTCTGGAAACAACAAGAAAATCAAATCGTAAAAACTAGACTTCAAGAAAAGATCAATGCTATGGTATCTAAAGCCATGTATACTCCTACTTGGATGGTAAAAGAAAACTATAAGCACAATAATCTCACGGCAGATGTGGCTATGGTGAAGATTCCGTTTTCAGCTGGTGGAGAAGTGGATGTAACTGATGCTGCTGTATCTAGTTATATTGCTGATAATGCATCTCAATATGAAGTTAAAGAAGAAACTAGAGTCGGTGAATATGTAGTATTTGACATCACCGCTACGGCTGCAGATTCTGCTGTCCATTTAAATACTGCAACTGAATTAGCGACTCAATTTAAAAACAGTCAAAACGATAGTATTTTTGCAATATCCAATGGTGGCTCGTATGTAAATTACTATTACAAAGCAGAAGAGCTGCCAGCAACTATACAAGATCAAGTAAATACTATGGCCGTAGGCGATGTTTATGGCCCATACCAAGAAAATGGAGCATACAACACCTTTAAGCTTTCGGCTCAAGCTATTGTCCCTGACTCTGTGAAAGCTAGTCACATTTTAAGAAACGTAGATCCTACTAACCCTTCTAGCTTAATAGCAGCTAACAATCTTATCGATAGTCTCAAAACTCAACTGGAAGCAGGTAATGGTAATTTTGCAGAATTAGCTACAGCCAATAGCCAAGATCCAGGTAGTGCCGCTAAAGGTGGTGATCTAGGATATTTTGTACAAGGGACTATGGTACCTGGTTTTAAAGATGCTTGTTTTTACTACGGTAAAGAAGGGAACTACTATAAAGTGCAAACTCAATTTGGGATTCACTTGATCTATATAGAGGATCAGAAATTTTTGAACAAAGAACCTAAGTATAAAGTAGGTTTTACAAGAACTGCCATCAAACCCACTGAAGGGACACAAGAAGCGGTAAATACAAGAGTAGCTGATCTCGTAGGAGAGAATAGAACATTGGCTTCACTTAAAGAAGCTATATCAGCCGATGCTTCGCTTTCTTCTGTAACTACAGCAGAGCTCAAGCAATCAGACTATATCATAGGAAATCTTGGTGGTGGAGTAACCAGTGAAAATATAATTTCATGGTTATTTGATGAGGATAATAATATAGGTGATGTATCTCCAGAGGTATATAATTATCAAAATCCACAAGAGTATTACTATAACAAAGCGGTAGCTGTAGCGCTAAAGGACATCTATCCTGCTGGGCTTCCTAAAGGAGAGAGAGCGATGAATCTTGTAGAGACTAAGGTCAGCAATATGTTGAAAGGGGAAGCTATTATAGCCAAGATAAATGCTACTGATCTTTCGTCAATTGCATCGAGCTTCAATGCTACTATAGATACTGTAAAGAACTTAAAAATGATCACTGCTTCTCCAGGACTTCTAAACGCTGCACCAAAGGCAGTAGCATCAGCATTTGCGCAAAATGATGGTGATGTATCAAAGCCAATCATTGGCGATGATGGTGTATATGTTGTAAAAACGATAACAAAGTATGCAGCTCCTGAGGCATCTAATATACCTCAGCTGAGATCAGTACAGAGTACTGCTGCTCGATCTCAAGTAAACTTCCAACTTATACAAGCCTTGAAAGAAGGTGCTGAGATAGAGGACAAAAGATTTATCAATGGCCTGTAGTCATTATTAATAATAAAATAACGAGACCTAATCTTGTAATGAGCGAGATTAGGTCTTTTTTATTTATATCATTTTACAATTGGATAAAGTATCTCAACGTTATACCGCTATGTTGCCAAAAACACTCATCTACGGCCTATTAATCATGAGTCTCTTTAGTTGTCAAGAAACTTTACAAAAAATAGAAGTATTCGACGATAATAATCAACTTGACAGTATGTACTATATCGATGCTGACAAACAGAAACAAGGACTATTGTTTAAGTATTACGATGACAGCAAGGTATCGCTTCAAGAAGAATATATCAATGGAGCTAAACATGGCGAGCGGATCTTATATCACCCTAATGGAAAAAAAGAAATCATAGCTCGCTATATCAACGGTAATATAGATGGCCCTTATCAAGAGTATGATAATGAAGGAAATCTAATGATAGAGACTCAATATGTCAAAGGGGTCTTGACGGGGATTTTTAAGAAATATTACAAATCAGGTATTCTACAAGAAGAGGTTCACTTTAAAAACAATGAAGAAAATGGACCATTTAAAGAATACTATGACAATGGACAATTGCAATGGCAGGGTAATTATCTCAATGGAGACAATGAGATAGGATTGCTGATTGAATACTCGGAAAAAGGAGATACCTTGAAGAAAATGTGGTGCGATAGCTCATCGCTATGCAGGACATTTTGGTCATTAGAAAAAGGAAAAATATTAGATATTGAATTCTAAATATACGCTTACATTTATTGTTATCTTGATCGCACATACGATCTATGCCCAAGTCAGTGGAGGAAGGCATGTGTATGAGTTTATTAATTCTCCATCATCAGCAAGAATTAATTCTCTAGGTGGTACACTGCTCGGCCTTCAAGATCGAGATGTTGCTACCGCAGTTTTCAACCCTGCAAGCCTCAATGCTAAAATGCACAAACAGATTCATTTTAGTCATAACTTTAACTTCGCAGGTATCT
>JAHDGW010000307.1 GCA_020631635.1 Saprospiraceae bacterium | reverse complement strand
ATCTCCATCCATCAGGAGATCATATTTTCTCCGCATCATACGGTAGAAGGATTCCATCAGGTAAGTTTTCTTACCTTCAAAAAAGTTTTTAAGATCAGATCGCTGAGTCAAAAAATGCTCAGTATCATAGCTTTGAGTAGCTATATCTAGCTGATCACAATATTGACGTAACTGTTCATCTAATCGAAACTCATCAGGAAGTTGATACTCGAAAGTATCTATATCGTGCTTTGCAATAAGAATAGAGAGATTATCAGTTAGATTCCCTGTATTATCCTCATCATCCAATTGATAATAGATGACCCTATTACCTTGAGCTTCTAATGCAGCAGCAAAGCCCCGCATACCTTTGAAAAAGGCAATAATCTTTTGAATATGATGCTTGACATAATCAGTCTCCTGTCGCATCTCTGCCATAAAGTAGATCGTATCTGACTGATCTTCTTGATACCAACTATGATTGATATTCAATTGGTCTCCTAAAATAAGTCTAAGCTTCATGGACGGAGTTTTTCTTTTTGTTTCTCCTGCATTTTTCACTGCAGTATTTGACCTCATCCCATACCTTTTCCCACTTTTTTCGCCAGTTGTAGGGGCGGCCACATACTTCACATATTTTGGAGGGTAGATGAGTTTTACGCATATCTGAGTAGTAAACCTCTTAAGCTTCATTTTGTTAGGCAATCATGGCAAAAAGATATAAAGAGGGATTTACCGATAGGGATGTCAACAGGATCATAGAAATGGCCTGGGAGGATCGTACTCCTTTTGATGCCATCACCATGCAATTCGGATTATCTGAAAAGGAGGTCATAGAACTCATGCGTCGGGAAATGAAACCTAGTAGCTGGCGAATGTGGCGTAAGCGGGTGCAAGGTCGATCTACCAAGCATACCAAGAAACGCTCCTATGATGAGCAAGACAGTCGACATAAATGCTCTAGGCAAAGACATATCTCGGGTAATAAGATCAGTAAACGGTAGCTAGCCGGAGGCTGAGCTTTAAAGTTTATAGAGTGTTTAGGGTTTAGTTAGGGTTTAGGTGTCTTGGTTTTGAGGTATCAGGGTTTCAAGGAAAATTAGGGAATTCATGAACCGATATATTATTAATACAGATATTGAGTTAAACTCCAGTCGATTGACTTATCAAAATCGTCAATTCATGATATTAAGAGGTTCATATAAAAGATTTCAAGGCTATATTTAATATATGAAACTCCAGCAAGCCCACTATCTATCAGGTACGGTGATTTTCCTTTTTGTTGTTCTTCATCTCTCTAATCATGTGGTGAGTCTTATTTCCGTTGAAAGACATATCGAGATCATGGAGATGCTGAGACCTATCTACAGAAATATATTTGCTGAGCCTATATTGTTACTTTCGGTTGTAGTACAAATTGTATCGGGAGTACAACTATTTATGAGAAAAAGAACATACACCAAGGGCTTTTATGATACACTACAAATATATTCTGGGCTTTACATGGCATTTTTCTTTGTGATCCATGTAAGTGCCGTACTGATCGGAAGAAATATTCTTCAACTTGATACCAACTTCTATTTTGGTGCAGCGGGTCTGAATACCTTCCCTTTCAATTTATTTTTTATACCGTACTATGGACTCGCTATTATTTCCTTTTTTGCGCATATCGCAGGTATTCATTACCATAAGGTCCAGCGTAACATTTTAGGCTTAAATGTAGCTCATCAGTCCAATATCATTCTAACCCTAGGAGTAATTATTACTAGCTTAGCTCTGTATGGCTTGACTAATAAGTTTCAAGGAGTTGCCCTTCCTACTGAGTATCTTATCATGATTGGGAAATAAACGCAATTTATCCCGAAGTCCAAAGCAACTGCTGAAATCCTTAAACCCTAAACAGCAAAATTAAGCTCCGCCTAATTCCACCAAACGGCATACCTTTTTCGCCTAAGCTCTAGCGCTAGTTGTTCTTCCATTTTTATTGCTTCGGCCTTGGTCATCGGATTATGCTCTGCATATAAACTTGATCTCAAGAAGGTACCATATCTACGTACTATACTAGAGGATATATTATGTCCTTTTTTGGATAATGCACCTGTTTTATGTTTTTTAAATCGCTCTTGTGGAGTCAAGCTGGTCATTCCTACATAGAGACATTCTAATACTCCATTGTATTGAGGATTGGCTTCTCTGAATTTTCGGTTTTCGGTGAAGACTTTTTTATTTAACTCCACTACATATACACTATAGCGCTTTTTCATATCGGTAGTAAATATACGTGATGATACCCTATATCCGTTGAGATTTCCAAAGCTCTATCTGCTTAGTACTTAAGAAACTCCAAATCAAAATGTAGCTCTTTTTATTACCTACCTCCAAAATATGGCTATGGGAAAGCTCTGGTTTTTTGCTGTATAGATATTGTTTTAAAGAACTTAATATTTTTGATTTTGACACCAAAGTAGTGAAGTACATACATGAGGTTTTATATCCTTGGCTCTCGTCTATCATTTTTTTGATAAATGCTTCTTCCCCACCAGGATATACCAACTCATGATGCGTTCCTGCAAAGTTGATGTTAGCATTTTTGGCATTACCTTTTGTAATGTTACGAGTCTTACGTGCATTGGCATATAGATGTGCTTCGTAAGATTCGAAAAAAGGTGGATTACAGATCGTACAATCTAGATATTCATCAGTACGTATCATCCCATCGAAAATAGCATCTTTAGATTGATGTCGCAGTTCCACTCCACTCTGTAACATAACATTCCTATCTATAATATACTGAGCATTATCTAGCGATATCTGATTGATTTCTGTGGCGACAAAAGACCAGCCGTACTCCAAATGACCTATAATCGGATAGATCATATTTGCGCCAGTACCGATATCCAAAATAGTTATAGATGTCTTTCGTTTTTTGATTCCACGGAGCAAATCATAGATGAAATGTATATACTCTGCCCTACTCGGTATGGGAGGACAAAGATTTTCCTTAGGGAAATCCCAATAATCAAGACCGTAATATTGTAACAGTAGCCCTTTATTCAATAATCGTAAAGCTTGAGAAGAAGCAAAATCCATGGTATACGATCCATCTGGTTTGGTGATCAGATAGTCTTCTATTGCCGGAACTAATTGTCGTATTTCATTGAAGTCATATCGACCTTGATGCTTATTGTGTTTGTGATAACTCATGTGGTCTACGCAGATTCTTCTATAAAGATGGATTCTATAGGCAATCCAAATCGCCTAGAAATTTTAAAAGCCAAGCTTAAACTTGGATCAAATTTACCCTTTTCGATAGCATTGATCGTTTGTCTTGATACACCTAGCTCTGATGCGAGACCTGCTTGAGTCAGATCATGTTCCGCTCTTAATACTTTCAGTTTATTGATCATCGGTATGCCCTTTGACCTATTACAAGTGCTAATATATAGGTAATTGACATCACCACCGCAATAATGGACATATTGACATCCATACTTGTGATTTCAGCTAGATATAATAGAAATAAGGTGAAGCCTATCAAAAAGGTAAAGCCGAATGCCTTGGCGATCGCCTCAAGATTAATTTTCTGATACATCTCATCCTGTGCCTTAATATTTTTCCAATTGGCCTGGAGCATTTTAAATCCTAGGAATGTAGAAATCAGAATAGCAATAATACTTGGCACAATAGCTTTATCCCAAATAAGAATAGTACCGAAAGTACTTATGGCAAATGAGATCAACCATAATAATGTCCAAATAAATAAAGATTTACGAGATGACTTTTGTGAATCATCATAACTTAACTTAGAATTCATAGTAAATTTAGTTTTACATTATGTAAATATAACTTGACACAAATGTATATGAAATTATACAAATAGTCAAGTCTAATTTACTTTTAGTTCTTAA
>JAHDGW010000306.1 GCA_020631635.1 Saprospiraceae bacterium | reverse complement strand
CATGAAGTCATATATTCATCCCATGGACAAAAGTTTGGAGTATTACAGGTTGAATTTAATGGTGGGCAAGATGGTGATTTATTTGTATTCAACGTTGCGAGACAACCCATCATAAGTGAAATCACGACTGATAGAATATCGACATTAGAGTATCAATTTTGGGTAGAGACAGAACATATTGATAGCCTTGTATGGGATATGGGAGATGGTACTTTATATGTTACCAATGTGGTTGATCATATATATGCTGAAGAAGGTGTTTATGAACTAAAGCTCACCGTATTCACTCCATGCGGTATCCGAGAACAAACGCTTGAAATCAATACCTTACCATCTTCAATATCTGATGAGGAAATACAAGTATTGTCAGTAAGTCCAAATCCTACCAATGGATTTGTAGAAGTAAGCTGGCCTCAAGATTTTGAAACTCAAAGAATCTTTGTCTATGATAGTCAAGCTAGAATCGTGCATCAATTGCAGATCAATGATGGAAAAATTGAAAAATTGATTGATCTATCTACCTTGGTATCAGGATCATATACGCTGACCTTAGAATCTAGTCATGGGGAGACATTGACGGCGAAGTTGATTAAACTTTAATATTTGAAATAGGCTTATATATGAATTTTGTCTTTAGATTATTTTTGGTCAAACTTGCTAAAGAAACAGTTTAGATTTTCTTCCCTTCATGATTATATTTAATTCTAGTGAATCGTATTTAGATTCCTAAATTAATATCTACATTTGCAGCACATTTGGGGTGTCCGCCTCTGGCGCGACTGAGATCAAACCCATTGAACCTGCTTTGGTCATTCAAGGAAGGGAAATGAATAAATCGTTGCATGCAATGGTATGCCATGGTTGTATGATCTTACGCCCTATTGGTTTAAAAATCATATAATCATGAAACTCAGATTTTTATTTTCCCTTGGTGCTTTATTCTCAGTAATCTTATTGACTGCTCAGCATAGCTTCTCTGGTCAAGTCACGAATCAAAACGGAGAAGCGCTCACCTCAGCTTCTGTATTTTTTGAGGGTACATCTTACGGAGCTGTATCAGATGATAAAGGCTTCTTTAAAATGGAAAACGTAGCTACAGGCGCCTATGATCTAAAGGTCACTTATGTGGGATATGCTGCATATACTGAAAGCATTCAAGTATACGAGGATGTATCTAAAGAGATAGTCTTAGGGGGTACCATATTTGATATCGATCGTATAGAGATCAAAGCAAATCGACTGAGCGAAGATGCACCTTTTTCATATTCAGATATCGATAGAGAAGAGCTAAATCTGAAAAATATTGGTGTTGATCTTCCATTTTTAGTGGAACAAACTCCATCCGTCACGGTAACAAGTGATGCGGGTATAGGTATAGGGTATACGGGTATAAGAGTAAGAGGTACAGATGCTACAAGAGTGAATGTAACGATCAATGGAGTACCGCTCAATGACTCTGAGAGTCATGGTGTATTTTGGGTGAATATGCCCGATTTTGGTAGTTCTGTAAAATCAATTCAGCTACAGCGTGGGGTAGGACCCTCTACCAATGGGACAGGATCATTCGGTGCAACGCTAAGCTTGAATACGCATGAGTTTAGAAAAAATCCTTTTGCAGAAATCAACTCGACCTTTGGATCCTTCAATAGTTCTAGATTTAATGTAAACCTAGGCACTGGCTTGATGAATGACCGCTATTTTGTACAGGCTAGAGTATCTACCATTAACTCCGAGGGATATATCGATAGAGGAAGTGCAAATTTGAATTCTTGGTTTGTATCGGCAGGGAGCGTTGGAGAAAAGCACTCGCTTAGATTCAATGCGTTTTCAGGTAGTGAGGTGACTTACCAATCCTGGTATGGAGTACCAGAGTCAAAGGTAAAAGGAGATGAAGAGGAGTTAAGAAATCACTATTTCAGAAACCTTGGAAGTACGTATAATACTGTTCAAGACTCTCTTAATATATTCCAAAGTGGTCGAAACTATAATTATTACCTATACGAAAATCAAGTAGACGATTATGGTCAAGATCATTTTCAGCTCCACCATGCATGGGAAGCAACGGATGACCTTATAATCAATACAACTGCCCATTATACCAAAGGGGCTGGATTTTTTGAGGAGTTTAAATATCAAGAAGATACAGAAGATTATTTATTGGCGGGGCTACTCAATAGTGACGGAGAGACCATTACTTCTAGTGATCTTGTAAGACGAAGATGGCTAGATAATGATTTCTATGGTATCATTTCTAACCTAGAGTACCATGCCGCCGAAAATCACTTTGTAGATTTTGGATTTGGATGGAATCGTTATGACGGCGACCACTTTGGGAGAGTGATCGATGTAGCGGATGCGGTGAGTTTTGAAAGATCAGAGTACTATAATAGTGTTTCACAAAAAACAGATTTTAGTGCATATGTAAGGCTCAGAAGTGAGTGGACAGAGGGCTTGCAGTCCTATGTTGATCTCCAATATCGAAATCTTGACTACACATCTACAGGTAATGATAATGACCTGACACCGATCAATATTGACGAAGCTTTTAGTTTTTTCAATCCTAAGTTTGGTCTCAATTATGAACTCAACGATGCTTCTCAAGTCTATGGATCGTTTGCGGTAGCCAATCGTGAGCCTGTACGATCCGACTTTATTGATGCTATTGGGATAGAAACTCCATCGCCTGAGCAACTGATGGATATTGAGCTAGGGTATAGATATCGTTCACCTAAGTTTAACCTCAATGCCAATATCTACAATATGATCTATAACGATCAACTTGTGGTCACTGGAGCGGTCAATGATGTAGGGGCACCGGTACGAGTCAATGTGGACAATAGCTACAGACGAGGAATTGAACTTGATGCGCAGATCCAATTTAATGACCATCTATCATGGTCTCCTAATTTGACTTTAAGTCAAAATAAGATTGAACGATTTGATGAGGTAGTGATAGATTATGGCACTGGAGGCCTAGTGATTACCGAGTACGAAGATGTAGATATCGCTTTATCTCCAAATATGATCGCCGGTAGTCGATTGAGCTATATCTTGGATAATAGTCTAGGATTTACCTTGCAATCTAAGTTGGTAGGGCCTCAATACTTAGATAATACTCAATCTGCAAATAAACGAATAGATGGGTATACGGCTAGTGATCTGATCGTACAATATTCGATAGAAAATAAGCTGATCAAAGGCGTTGATTTTAAGTTTGTCGTCAATAATATTTTTGATACCGACTATAGCTCCAATGGTTATACCTTCAGCTATATTTTTGGAGATCTTATTACTGAAAATTACTTGTACCCACAGGCGGGCATTCACTTTTTCGGTTCGGTAACTTTACGATTTTAGGTAATTGCTTTTCGCGAAACATAATTTCTATTACCTTTCGTGAAAATCACCAATCATGAGTAGCTGTCTCGGAAAAACGGACTTGAAAGTCGATGGATTAACAAAGATATACGAAGGTAAAGTCAGAGAGATATACGAGTACGGAGATCGATTGGTCATGGTAGCGACTGATCGTATCTCCGCATTCGATCATATACTACCTGAGCCGATACCCTATAAAGGTCAGGTGCTCAATAAAGTAGCCGAGTATTTTTTAAATGCCTGTAAAGATATCGTGCCTATTTGGCTAGAAGAATGTCCACACCCCAATGTAGCCATAGGTATACGATGTGAACCCATCAAACTAGAAATGGTGATACGTGGATATCTCACGGGACATGCTTGGCGGACCTATAAATCAGGTCTAAGAGAGTTATGCGGAGTAGCACTTCCCGAGGGTATGAAAGAGCATGATCGATTCCCAGAGCCTATCATCACTCCAGCCACCAAAGCCGAAGAAGGTCACGATGAAGATATCTCTAAAGAGGATATCCTAGCCCAGGGAATCGTGACTCAAGATCA
>JAHDGW010000305.1 GCA_020631635.1 Saprospiraceae bacterium | reverse complement strand
GTACCTTGATGTCTTGGACTATCGAATTTAGTTACAAAAGTGAAAAAATACTCTCATGTCAACAATCTACACTGAGTATATTAGTAATTTCTAAGCCAGAAGCTCCTATACTGGAAGATGATTGTTACATAATATCCCCGGAAAATATGATGGCGATCAACGTGTTAGATAATGATAGGGATTCGAATGAAGATTTAGATAAAAGTACCGTAGTCTTTGATCAAACTGACCTTATAGGTACAATATCTATCCGTGATGATGGAACAACAGTATATACCTCAGATGCCAATTTTATCGGTGAAACATTTGCACAATATAGTGTTTGCGATACCTTAGGTTTATGCAGTGAAGCACAAGTAAAGTTTATGATTTCTGGTGTATTGGCCGAGTCTAACTTTAATTTTATAGCTTCCATCGAGGAGAAGGAGATTAGATTGTTTACAGATTTATTTAATGATCTTTCTGCTTTTTCAAGCTTGCAATATGAAGAATTAATTGAGGGCACCACTAGGCCAGTTTCAGAGCTCATTACGATAGAAACTGTTGATGATCTCATACATTCACTAAATATTTCTTCTGATCAAAATAAACGAGTATTTAGAGTAAGATTGATAGGTCTTGATGGTCGGGTAGAGTATTCGGAGTGGAAAGACGTTTATATCGATCAGGCACTTAATGATTATCAAGTATATCCTAACTTTATTGAGGATCACTTTCAAATCATAACTCCTATAGCATCAGGTAGTAGAGAAATCAATATCACAATTTTTGATATTCAAGGGAGAAGTATACATAATCAAATGTGTAGAGTAGGGGAGTCAATTCAATGGCCTTCAAGCTTGAATACTTCAGGGGTATATGTGATATCAGTCAATAGTAATGATAAGCTTGAGAAATCTATTCGAGTATACAAACAGTAAAATGCTCATAAAATAAAGAAGGCACTTAAAATATATAGTATCTAGTCTCTGAATACTTACTTATCAACCCGTAGTAAGTATTCACGACTAGATACATTTTTAGATCAAGATTAGGTTTATTTTAATGGTACTTTTGCAGCGTATCTTCGTTTAGACTAATATTACTCGTAATAGTTGTTTTAATAGACTAAGATATGTTGATCAAAAACCTAAACTTGATGAGAATCAAAAAACCAGCTCTTCTTTTTCTTTTTGTTAGCTTATATGCTATCTCCTTATTGGCTCAAGTGCCCAGTCCTTGTGGAGAAAATCCACAGATGACTTCCTTTTGCGACCAAGCATGCGTGATTTGCGATATAGATGGATTTTCTGGAATAAATGATTTGACTGCGCAAGGGCAGGGGTTTAGTAATTTCTGTACGACCCAATACAACAACATGCAATATATTGCATTTATCGCTGGTAGTACCAATTTGACAATCAGAGTAGATGTAGGTACATGCACAGGCGGCTTTTCTGGTTTTCAAAGCCTAGAGGTAGGCTTTTTTAGAAGCGATGATTGTGAGACTTTTATACCTATTACGGATTGTGATACGGACATTCCTGGTAATACCTCAGAAACATTTACAAATAATGTTCCTCTGATCATAGGCCAGCATTATTATATGGTTATTGATGGATCTGCTGGTACAAATTGTGAATGGACTTTTAACGTAACTGACGGAACAACAGAAGTATTACCCCTTGATACTACGGCTCCTATTATGTCTCCAGTAGAGGCTTGCCCAAATATGCCTATCGCTTTTGAAACAGAAGACATTGATGGAGCGGCGATATATTTTTGGCAAATTGACGGCGTAAATCAGCAAGGGACTACAGCCGTCAATGAGCTGACTTTCGATGCCGATGGCTCATATGAAGTATGTGTCCAAGCAGCTAATGTTTGTAACGAAGCCCTACCTACTTGTACGACGATTAATGTAAGAACACCCGGTACGGCCAATCTACACTATGTATTATGCGATGGTGATTGCGTTACAGAAAACAACATAGAGTATTGTCAAACAGGAATGACCACAGATTTTATCACCTTGCCATCTGGATGCGATAGCACGATTATTATTGATATTGTAGTATTACCACAGCCTGAGTCAAATATTGATCTTTGGATATGTAATGATGATGAGTTTTTGATAGGTGATATTTCTTATCGAGAAACGGGAAGCTATATAAATACCGTACTTACGGCTAATGACTGTGACAGTATAGTTAATTTAGAGTTGCTTGTTATAGAATGTGAAATTATAGGAATTCCAGATCATATTCCCGTCGTTTGTAAGGGGGAGAGTAGTGGTACTCTCTTGTTTTCGGTCGAGCAGGGTGAGCCCCCATTAAATTATACTTACACCAATATTGAGGATAATACAATTACTGGAAGCGGTACTACGCCATTGCTACAAGATAATAGAATTGAAAACATTCCTGTAGGAACATATCAAATATATATATCCGATAACTTCGGTAATGATGTCGTGGTACGTCAAGAGGTAACTGAGCCTTCACTACTCAGAAATACGTTTGAGCCAAGTATTTATGGAGATTTTAATATAAGTTGTTTAGAAACGAATGGATTACCCGGAGCTGATGGTAGTTTGACTAGTATTCCTATGGGTGGTCATGGCGATTATAGCTATCTATGGTCTACAGGAGCAACCACACAGACTATTTCTGATATTTCTGCGGGTAACTATACGGTAACTATTACTGATAGGCTAGGATGTCAGTTGATTGATCAATTTACCATGACCGCACCACCTATCTTAATGAGCGACGTTGATTTTATTGATCCTAATTGTGATGGTTTCGATACGGGTATGGTGAGTATCAATTTTACCAGTGGGGGAGTGCCCACTTATAGCTATTCTTTGAATAGTTCAATGTTTACAGACTCAGTAGTTTATGAAAATTTATTGGAAGGCAATTATACCGTTGATATTATGGATAATAATGGTTGTATATCTTCCTATACTGGATCACTTACAGCCCCTGATATACCTGTGATTACTTTTGATAGCACATATATAGTAGATCTTGGAGATAGTATAGAAATAATTCCGAGTATTAATGACAGCTCCATAGATTCAATAATTTGGACTGCCGCGGAGGAGATTCCTAACTGCACTGACTGCTTTGAAACCTTTGTAAGACCGGTTAGAGATACAGATTACACCTTGACCGTATACTCTGAAGATGGGTGTTCAGATAGTAAGACCTTTAGCGTTATTGTCAATGAGCGGCGACGTGTTTATATTCCCAATACATTTTCGCCCAATCAAGATAATGTTAATGATCAATTTTCCGTATTCGGAGGTATAGAAGTAGCTAGGATTGATCAATTACAAGTTTTTGATCGCTGGGGAAATCTCGTATATGATGAAACGAATATTCCAATCAATGATACAAGTACTGGCTGGGATGGCTTACTGAATGACCAAGACGTTGTTCCTGGGATCTATACATATTTTACAACGGTCCGATTTATTGATGATGTGATGCTTCCGTATACTGGTAGTATTATGGTATCAAGATGATCACTCGTGTAGGAATAATAGTTTTCATTGTTACAGGCTCAAAATCTATTATACTATTGCCTTAGGATTGTCATTTTTTAGTTTGGAACTCCTTAGTATTGCACTTTTTATTTTGGATATATTCTATTGTTTTCAGAAATTTTATCAGCAAGATTCATCATATTATAATGTAATATGATTGCATTCAAATGATTTCTAGCAGGTATTTAAATGTCCTTTAAAACCATTTACAGGATTAGATGTCGTATAAAATTTCTGGTATAATGCCGATACATGTTTAATGATGCATATGTAGTATGCGTCAAATTAATCATTAAGCGGTATAAAACCCAATGTGCTAGAGAATCTTTCCACCAGCCAACATTTAAATATTTATCATCAACTAATTTATGAGTCATTTCTAACTAAAATTGGTATAA
>JAHDGW010000304.1 GCA_020631635.1 Saprospiraceae bacterium | reverse complement strand
CCTCTGATCGTTACTAGAGATTAAGATGTTGTTTTCTGATTGCTTTTGGGCATAGCTATTTTCGTAGGATGACAGATAAGCAGAAAGTCTGCTAGTCCAGTTGTTGGTTGTCGAGTACTCCGTGGCAAATGTCACTACCTGTGTACTTAGTTCTATGACATCTTCAGATAGAAAGCTATCATTCTCCAACCAAAATGAATAATTGAAATCTTGGGCATTGCGATAAAAACCCGCTTTTAGCATCAAGCGATCAGACGGGCGAAATAGTACTTTCGCATTCCAATCAGAAAATCGTAGTGACTGTTCAGTATTTAGAGATTCGTCATACTGCTTCTGATCATCTATTAAAGAAAACTGAAAAACTTTATCGGTATAACTACTTAAAGTCGGTGAATCAAAAATACCATTGATACTGCGTCGTCCTGATAGCTCTAGTGTTACTCGGTCAGTGATTATTGGTAAAGACATATTGCTATGGAGCTCTGTCATCGTTGACCCTGCACTTCCCTGAAATTTATTGACCAGATCATCAGACAAAGAGATATCCACAATCCCTCCTACACGATTATCATACTGAGGACTATACGCTCCTTTGTAAATACTCACTTGATCAACGGAAAACGGATTAATCGCTGAGATCATTCCAAACACATGACCTGCGTTATACAGTGGTACTCCTTCCCACAGGACTAGATTTTGACCAGGGTCGCTTCCTCTTATTTGGATATTAGTAGCACTATCATCTATACTTGTAATGCCAGGAAGCAGCTGGGCCGTTTTCAAGACGTCATGCTCCACTGTGGAGTGCTGGTCAGATAATTGCCCAAAATCCATCTTGAATCCCATAAAGTCATCACCTAATGCAATCCCATCAAGCAAATAGTCACTGATAATTATCTCACTCCCAAATAGATTTTGGTCTACTTCCATTATGCGTTCAGGACAATTTTCATTTGGTAATTCTTGCAAGGATAACCGTATAGCTAGATAACCTAGATAACTCATTTCTACCAGCTCATGTTTGTCGCCAGTGTAATCAAATTCAAAATAACCTTCACCATCAGATTGAGTACCGCTGGATGTACCGAGGATGAAAATATTAGCTCCCACAAGAGGATCTCCACTACTAGCATCTCTTAACGTTCCACATATACGATAAGATTTTGGTTCCGGATAATAGATGAGTATGGTCTCATCTTCTTTCTCATATGCAAATGGACTATCATATAAGACTTGAGTCAATACCTGATCTATATCTGAGATATCTATGATGGCATCTGCCAGATAGTCCTCGAGCAAGGTGGGGTCATAGTTGAAAATATAGTCCGACCTTGCCTCTATATCCTCTAGAGCCTCTTGTAGGGTAAATGCCTTTGGAATGATTTTTTCGGTTTGGCCTAGCAATTGTGCTCCCCAGATAAGCCAAAGCAATGTGGGAAGTAGGATTCTTATATTTTGACAATACTTACTCAATCACTGCTGATTTCTTATCAGGACTGATGGTGTAATTAAGACCTAATGGCTTGCAGATACTTCGCAATGCTTTGTCTAGGTCTCCTTCCTTGAAGCTGCCAGTAAATGTCCTATCCTTTGCTCTGAGATCAACGGATATATCATATTGTCTTTCTAATTCATCGCAGACAACAGAAAGCTGATCTGCATAAAACCGTGCTACGCCTTGCTGCCAAGCAGGACTTGCATTACTAATGCTTTGCTTGGCTTGCATTTTTCCAGCAATGATATGAACATTCTCATTTGCGGTAATCACAGAAGCTTGATTACCCGATCGTACTTCCACTTTTCCCTCGTAACATTCTACGAGTAGATTATTGCCCCAGGCTCTGACATTGAATTGTGTACCTAATACCGTAATCGTACCGTTGGTAGTCTTTACGGTAAACTCAGTGCCTTTTGTCACTTCAAAAAGTGCTTCACCTTCTAGCGCTATCGCCCTGCGAGATGACCAATCTTTTGTATTGTAGTGGATTCTAGACCCATCGTTGAGCCATACTTCAGATCCATCTTGGAAAGCAAAATTTATCCTTTGACCTGGTGGTGCTTTAAGCACTTCGCCTTTATTTCCTAGCCAAGTGAATAGACCTAAGGCCAGTATACCAATAGCCGCGATAATCGCTACCACTTTGGGCCACTGAGATGAGTTTTGAGTCGCTGTCTTTTTCTGAATACGATTTTTCATTTTTTGGTAACCTGCATCTGTATCATAAGATGGTAAGGACCATTGATCGACTTCTTTTTTGACCCGCTTGAGATCTTTGAGGACAGCCTCACCTTCTATGGCTACTAACTCTGCATCACTGATCTCTCCAGAGAGCCATTTTGCTAGTATATATTCTTTATTGTCCAATGTTTTTAGATCTATTTAATAATTAAACAACTTCATAAGAAAAAACCCTACAGTTGGTTAGAGACTTTTCGCAATTGGAGTAAGGCTTTGTGCATTCTTTTTTCTACTGCCTTTATACTTAGGTTAAGATGTTCTGCAATCTCTCGATATTTCAGTTTGTCTATTCTATTCATTAAAAAGACAATCCGTTGTCCTTCTGGTAAGGCAGCTATTGCATCTTCTAACTTTGTTCTAAATTCAGCTTCTTCAAGTAGGTATTGCGGTGACTCGTTTGTTTTTTGGCTGTGGCTACGCTTTTCAAATTTCAACACTACGTTCTGGTGTTTTATTTGATTGAGAAAAGTGTTATTTGCAACGGTGTAAAGAAATGACTTTGCCTTTTCTATTCCTACCTTCGCACATTCCTTCCACAGTTTTGCATAGACATCTTGCATAATATCCTCAGCACCTGAATAATTTCCACATTTGTAATAAATGAAATTAATCAAGGACTCAGCATGACTACTGAATAGACTTGTAAAAACTTCTTCTTCGCAAACTGATTTTGACATAAGTCTAATAGCTCTATTCTATTCAAATGTAATAGTATTTTATTCGTGTTATCACATTTGGTAGAGCTTATCTCAGTCTCATAACAGATTTATTTCAAATCCCTGGTAGGGTAAATTGAGGTAGGGTTGTTTTAGGTATGTAAGCATCAAAATCACAAAAAAAAGAAATAGTATGAATATCAATAAACATTCAATCCTTAGTGTCTGCATGGTCTTCTTTTTAAGCTCGATAGCAAATCTTAATGCACAAAAAAAACATCAATGCAATCATGATCACAGCTTAGGTAGTCATTTTTCGAGCAAGGATTTTAGCAATCATAAGGTAATGCCCAAACTCAAAGTATTTATACTCGCTGGACAGTCCAATGCTGAAGGCAATGGTGATGTAGACCCAGATATAACAGCGGGAACCCTTTCAAATTTTATGCTAAACGGTGGTGCACAAGAGTTTGGATATCTCCAAAACGTAGATGGTGAATGGTCTACCCGCAACGATGTTTGGGTGAGATTTGATCACGAGCAACGGGGTTTACTATCAGGGGAGCTAAATGTGGGATATGGCTGGAGTGATAACCATATCGGTCCTGAATTAGGACTAGGTCATTTACTCGGCGAATATGAGGATGATCAAGTATTAATCATCAAAACTTGCTGGGGTGGCAAAAGCCTCAAGGAAGATTTCAGACCACCTAGTTCTGGAGGTACGACTGGTGTATATTATCAGCAGATGATGTCTGACATTAGCTCTGCAATTAGTAATATCCAAATTGAATTTCCCCAATATCAGAACGAACAGATAGACATAGCCGGTTTCGTTTGGTTTCAAGGATGGAACGATGGCGAAGACGCAAGCTATTATGATGAATATGAACAAAATCTAACCAATCTGATTTCAGATGTCAGATCAGAACTCAATGTCCCCCAGTTACCTTTTGTCGTCGCCTTAACAGGAAACGGTGGTAGAAACTTAGACCCTGAGGAGGGTTGGGTACGTAACCTACAAACAAAAATAGTCGCTGC
>JAHDGW010000303.1 GCA_020631635.1 Saprospiraceae bacterium | reverse complement strand
GCGTTTGGGGTTGGTACTATTTTTTCAGCAGCAAATCCAGTATATCTAGAAACCGAAGCGGCTGGTTTGTTTTTAAACTCTCTCAATTGTCCTTTGAGTAATGCTATCTGACTATCGTAGTCAGCTTTACCTGATCTACACTTTTTGAGGTCAGCTTCTAGCTGAGCTATTCTATTATTGGCCTGATCAAGATTTCTCTGGCTGTTTTCATACATACTGAGATATCTTCTATACCTCGCCCAGATTAACCATCCGAGCAATAGGCCGAGTAAAAATGGTAGTAGCCAATATAGCCACCAGCAATTACATATATCGTTGAATATTGATAGTATCATTAGTTTTATTTATTTGATGATTTGTAATTCAGTTCTACGGTTTTTCGCTCTACCGTCTTTAGTATCATTTGTAGCGATAGGACTTTCCTCTCCTTTAGAATTAACCAATATCTTGGAAGGAGTAACACCCATTTTCATAAGATAATCTTTGATCATAGCTGCCCGTTTTCGACCTAATGCCATATTGGAGTTGTTATCTCCAAAACTATCGGTGTGACCAGTAAGTCTTATCCTTTCTCCAGATGATTTTACTCGATCTGCGACTTCATCCAAGTATTGTCTCACATCACCTGCATTCAGTTCCTTAGCAGAATTATATGGAAAATATATGGTGGTACTATTGGCAGTTTGATTGATATTTTTGGTTTGCCTTAATATATCAAAAGATGCTGATTCGAAAAGGCCATTGCGATCTTGATCTGATACGTTTTGTACTTTGCTAGCCAATTGTATTCTACCATCTGGTACACTAGCAAACTCGGTACGCCTGAGGCTATCAGCCCTAGCAAGACCTAAGTTTTCAAAGGTAGTGGTGTTAGTCTCTGAACTGCTATAGAGTCCAGTGATAAGTAAGTGATTATTCTCATCTACCCTTCCGAGCAAATCAGTTTTTATACGGTTCCAGCCATCTCCTAATATAGGAGATTTATCAGACCAATTGTAAAGTAATGGACCTGTCTTCACTGTTTTCTCATCCTTGACTACTGGAGCGATTTGCTCCTCCGTCTGAGTAACTGAAGATTGATCATTACAACATTTTTTAGAAATCTGATAAAACCAAAAACCGACAATAATCCACAAGACCACAACGAGAATAATAAGAACATTTCTCATAGGTGAAGTTGGTTTTTATAGTTAAAAATTATATTTAAATTAGTCAAAATCAATCATTTATGGAAATTTTTCAAAAATGAATATCTGAGATTAATCATAATTCATTTATCTTAGATCCAACGTTATTCCGTTGTTGATCATGATTACATTTGTTTTTTGGACGTAAGAGTCTTAAAAAAGATACAGGGATGTTAGTTAAAAAAAGAGCTTATTTCAAGGAGGTACCCGCAATTCGATTGTGTTTATGGTTTTGTTTGGGTATCGTCATGGCTAACTATAAATCAGAATTTAGCATATATATAGTTTCTTCATTAGTAGTCTTTTCTGCCGTATTTACCCTTCTCCTCAAAACCCATAAAAGCTTCATAATCAATGCTTTAATCATTTCATCTGGATTTCTCCTATTTCTACTACATCAGCCCTCCGCTCAACAATCTTACCTTTCTCATAAGCTTAATAGCGAACGCTTTTATATCGGAACAATAGACGCCGAACCGAAAGCAGGAAAAAGTATAAGAACAAGAATAAAAATTTCGCTATCTGCAGATTCTTGTCTCCAATGGCGACCAACTACGGGTAATATCGTCGCATATATTCGAGAAGACAGCTTATCAGCTTCGATCAATATCGGGCAGAGTATATTATTCAAGGGTCTACCTTCTAGAATCCAAAAAAATCAAAATCCCCTCGCTTTTGACTTCCAACGTTATATGAATTATCAAGGTGTTGAGTATCAAATATTCTTAAATCCTGATTCTTGGAAAATAATCAAAGAGCCAGAAAGATCATTTAAAAATTTAACATCCAACTTGAGGCAGTATTGCATCAATACACTTGATAAGTATATCGCTAATGAGGATAATAAAGCTATAGCCTCTGCCATGTTGCTAGGATACCGTAATAATCTGAGTGAAGAAATCTATACCGCCTATACTGATACAGGTGCCGTACATGTACTTGCAGTCTCAGGCTTACATGTAGGCATTGTCAATATGCTACTTCTTTATTGTTTGATTTTTCTTCCTAAGCGACGGAGATGGGCAAGCATCATCAAAGCTCTTTTGACAATATCGGGTATTTGGTTATTTGCATTTCTTACAGGAGCCGCTCCAGCAGTATTGAGAGCATCTGTAATGTTTAGCCTTTTTACCTTAGGAAGGATCTTTTTACCTAAGATGAACTCCTATAACATATTAGGGAGCTCTGCCCTTATACTGTTACTTTACAATCCATTCTTGTTGTTTCAAGGAAGCTTTCAGTTTTCATATTTAGCCTTGCTGAGTATTCTCTATTTTCAACCCAAAATAAATAAATGGTATCGTCCAAGATTTTGGCTTGACAGACAGATCTGGGGCTTACTTACGGTAGCCATATCTGCCCAAATATTAGTTTTTCCAGTAACCATTTACTACTTCCATAAATTTGCAGCATCCTTTTGGATAAGTGGCATAGCTGTGATCGGCTTAGCCTTTGTGATTATTGCTTTAGGGATATTGGTTTTGATAAGTTCGGCAGTGTCAGATATTGCAACTCAATGGATTGCTTGGTCTTTAGAGCGCATACTCCATCTCTTTGTTGGTATTATTAAAAATATTCAGAAATTGCCGTACAGCAGTCTAGATGACTTATGGCTGAGTGAATCTCAAATGTATATTCTATATGCAGCCCTACTGCTTATTATGTGCTGGATTACCTTTCAATCTAGAAAATGGATTTATCCAATTCTCTTAGCTATCATTACTTTTCTGATGATAAGTCTAAACCGAAATGTAGAAACAAGTCAACAAAGGTTTATGATCGTATACGATGTACAACGTGAACTCATCATAGATCTCGTGCACGGTCACCAGTGCTATGAATACAAGTCAAATGATGAGAACGAAAAACTACTCAAATTTGCCAGAGCGAACCATAGATTAAGCAAAAATATAAGTTCGATCACCTCGCTTGCATCAACTTATACTGATCAGCTGATATACAAGCGAGGTGGTGTCATCATGTTTGATAAAGCCATTATTGCTATTGCCGACAAAGAGCATCATGAGTGGCGCTATCTGGATAGTATCGATTATTTAGTTTTAGGAAATGTATATACCGATAGCTTCCTAGATATTATCAAAGACAAACGAATAAACCAGATCATAATATCAAATAAAATGTATCCTAAATGGAGTAAGCGACTCCGCAACATACTGAGCAGCTCTGATATCTCATATCAATTTACTGGAGATCAAGCAGTTGTGATAAATTTTTAAGCTATGAAACATATCATAAAAGATTACTTCAATTATACTCGAAATGAACTTAGAGGTATTTACTTTCTACTGTTCATCATCGCTCTGCTCATTGGTTATAATATTTATTATAACCGTATGGTTCCTGAGATTGATATACAACAATACTCCGACCTTGAAAAAAAGCTAAAAGAAATAAAAATATCAGAAAAGCTGCGCAGGAAGCGCATGTCATCTTCATTGCCAATTACGGAAACATTCTCATCAAAAGATTCCAGCATTTTGTCAGCCTGGGCCTGAGTAATAATTCCCGCATCCAGTGCGGCTCTGATTTGGTCCTGTGTCATGTCAGTCATGACTAAAACCTATAAGGCCGGTGAATTATTTCAAGGCAAATAAAAACCGGGCCGCCCAATAAGAGAATGGAGGCCCGGTTTCAGGAGAGATATCTCAGAGATTATCCGTAGGCGGATTCGCCGTGCAATGCGCGGTCCAGACCTTCGGCTTCGTCACTTTCTGAAACGCGCAGGCCCA
>JAHDGW010000302.1 GCA_020631635.1 Saprospiraceae bacterium | reverse complement strand
ACACAAGCATGACTAAAAAAGAGCGACTTACCTTAGATAGAGAGCGACAAAAGCTTGATAAAGTACTTGGTGGTATCTCTAACTTGAATAGAATCCCAGCGGCTATGTTTATCGTAGATGTACATCACGAGCACATTGCAATTGAGGAGGCAAGGAAGTTAGGTATCAAGACATTTGCTATGGTGGATACTAACTCTGATCCTAGAGTAGTGGATTTCCCTATCCCAGCAAATGATGATGCTTCTAAGTCGATCTCGTTGATCACAGGCTACGTTGCAGAGGCGATTAAGGAAGGTCTTTCAGATCGTAAAGATGCTAAGGCACAACAAGAAGCTAAAGCAACTGCTTAATTGTATTTTTTTTGAAATCTAAATTGTAAAACCCTTTTCAATATAAATAAGAAATGAGTTCTATTTCAGCTAAAGACGTGAAAGCCCTACGTGATCAAACTGGGGCTGGTATGATGGACTGTAAAAAAGCGCTTTCAGAGGCGAACGGTGACATCGACGCAGCAATGGAAATATTAAGAAAAAAAGGTCAAAAACTTAGTGCAAAGAGAGCTGACCGCGAAGCTAAGGAAGGTGTAGTAATCGCTAAAGTATCTGATGATCGTACTAAAGGTGTGGTCGTAAGATTAAGTTGTGAAACTGACTTCGTAGCTAAAAATCAAGATTTTGTAGACCTCACAGCACAAGTTGCTGAAATTGCTTTGGCAACATTACCAGATAATAAAGATGGTCTTGCTGCTCAAAAAATTGGCGATGTAACCATTGCTGAGAAAGTAATCGAGCAGACAGGTGTGATAGGTGAAAAAATTGAGCTTGCTGGATATGAGAAGATCGAAGCTAACATGGTAGCACCCTATATTCATATGGGTTACAAGGCTGGTGTGATCGTAGGACTAAATAAAGCAAGTGACGATATCTATGATGCCGGTAGAGATGTAGCTATGCAAGTAGCTGCTATGAAACCTATCGCAGTGGATAAGGATGGTGTAGATTCTACCGTAGTAGAAAAAGAAATCGAAATTGGTAAAGAAGTTGCAAGACAAGAAGGTAAGCCAGAGGCTATGCTAGAAAAGATTGCAATGGGAAAACTCAATAAGTTTTACAAAGAGAACACCTTACTGAACCAAGCATTCGTAAAGGACGGTAAGCAGTCAGTAAGCGCATACCTTAAGACTAAAGATCCAGAATTGACAGTTACAGAATTTAAACATGTAACTTTAGGATAAGAGTTATTAAAGAGCAACTATTTAGTTGCTCTTTTTTTTTGCAATTTTTTTGAGTTTTCACTGACTTTTTAGGAAAACGGCAACATAGCATTAATTTTGTATCAACATTAATCGTAATATGAATCTTAAATATAAACGCGTCCTTCTTAAGTTGAGTGGAGAATCTTTGATGGGTGACCAAAGCTTCGGCATCAGCCCAGATATGTTACAGCACTATGCTTGGCAAATTAAGAAATTGAAAGAGCTTGATGTAGAGATTGCAATCGTGATCGGAGGCGGTAATATTTTCAGAGGTCTACAAGCCAAAGATTCGGGTATAGAGCGGGTACAGGGCGATTACATGGGTATGCTAGCTACATGTATCAATGGTATGGCACTACAATCTTCTCTTGAGCAACATGGTGTCCATTCTCGTCTGATATCAGCGATTGATATGAGAGAGATTGCGGAGAGCTATATCAGAAGACGAGCCATACGGCATTTGGAAAAGGGTAGAGTAGTGATTTTCAGCGCTGGTACGGGTAGCCCATATTTTACAACAGACTCGGCAGCTGCACTTCGTGCCAATGAGATCAATGCTGATGTTATACTGAAGGGTACTAGGGTAGATGGCATATATACGGCTGATCCAGAAAAAGATCCTACAGCGACTAAGTTTGATAATATTACATTCAACAAAGCGATCAACCTCGGACTCAATGTAATGGATATGACTGCCTTTACGCTTTGTCAAGAGAATGAATTACCTATAGTGGTATTTGATATCAATCAGAAGGATAATCTACTAAGGATTGTGCAAGGGGAGCAGGTAGGGACACTAGTAGAAGTTTAGGTGATTCATTAAAAAAACCCATCGCTAACATTTAGCAATGGGTCATATATTTGGATAAATAGTCTTAACGGGTTTTTCAACCCCTTTGCTAATAAGACCCTTTATGTTTTCAAAACGCTGCTCATTCATGATATTTTTTATAAAATTGTGTTGTTCATATGAAAATTCACAGTTTTTCTAAAGTACTAGCCGTTATTGTTGCCATTCCATTGTTGGTATTCATGTACTATACCTTTGATGGGAGATCACAATGGGCCGTCTATGGTTTAGTGCCCAGTCTGATTTGCTTAGTTGCTATTTATGTAGGTCATGGAGAGATTGATTATTGGTGGATCAAGAGGCACCCCTTGACCTTGGATAAACCTCTACTGGATTGGTTGCAGCAGTATGATCTTTTTTATAAAGGACTATCTCAGGATGAGAAGACCCGCTTTGAGACAAGACTCGTGCTGTATATGGAAGCTCGGATGTTTAAGTCTGTAGGGTCTGAGCATCACGATGTACCGCATGATATCAAAGCCATTATATCAGGACAGGCCGTACGAATGAGCTTCTATCAAAAGGATCATCTCATAGGTGATTATGATCGTTTATTTTTGTACAAACATCCTTTTCCAACTCCACAAAAGCAATTTTTGCATACGGTAGAAACGGAGCATGAAGATGGTGTGATTATCCTATCCATAGAGCATGCCATACCAGCTATTGTCAATAATGGCTCTTTATATAATATCACGATGCATGCTTTTGCTGAAGCATTCACCAAAGTACATCAGCGTTTTGATTGGCCTGATGGTAAGATAGAAGATTGGATGGCTGTGTCGAATGTCTTAGGTATGAATAAAGAAAAAATTGAATCTACCATTGGCTATCAGCAAAAAGATATTCTTCCAGTACTTATTGTGGCTTACTTCCATGATCGTCAAAATTTTCAACAATACTTAGCCGAATACTACGATCAATTTGAGGTTATTTTCAATAATCCGACAAGATTGAAATAAGTTTGAATAGATATTTCGTCCATCTTTCATACAAAGGATCTAGTTATCATGGTTGGCAACGTCAACCTGATGTGATTTCTATTCAAGAAGTGCTGGAGAGCGTTTTTAGTAAAATTTTGAAAGAGCGTATTGTCTTTCATGGTTGCGGACGTACGGATAAGGGCGTTCATGCGTCTCAATACATAGCGCATATAGAATCCATTAATTATGAGAATAACTTTGATCTCGTCAAAAGAGCTAATAGGATCCTCCCTGACGATATTAAATTGATTTCTATAACTGCAGTAGAGTCTTATCAAAATGCTCAGCGCCATGCCAGGGCAAGGACGTATCACTATTATTTTCATGGGGATACTAATCCATTTATCAATAATATAAGTACTTATAGACAAGACTTGGCAGAGTTCAATATTTCTAAAATGCGGGCTGCATGTAGCGTATTGGTTGGATCATGCGATTTTAGATCCTTTTGTAAACAACCTGATCAGAATAAGGATACTATATGTCACGTAACTTCCTGTTATATATGGAGGCATCGTTCATCAAATCGATACTGTCTAACCATTACGGCTAATCGATTTCTAAAATCAATGATCAGAGTATTGATGTTCCAGCTATGGAAAATCGGTAAAGGTACTTGGTCCAAAGCGGAGCTGATGCATCATCTTGAAACTCAAGAACTCTTGAAATTTATAAATTCTGCACCGCCACAAGGATTATTTTTAGCCAAGGTTGAATATGATTTTTTATCGATTGATAATCAATTAGATCCGTTATCCATTGATCCTGATCGATGGACATTGTATTAGATGAGCCAATACCATTTACAATATAAAATGACGCATTTCTGATATGAACTATATCCAATATC
>JAHDGW010000301.1 GCA_020631635.1 Saprospiraceae bacterium | reverse complement strand
ATTTGTCATTACTCCTGAGGGCTCGAGGGCACCAAGAGAAACATGGAAAACAGGTTTTTATCACATCGCAAAATTAGCTGAAGTACCGATTGTCACTTTGGTATCTCATGCCAAAAATAAAACGGTGGAATTAGGACCCGTATTTAAAGCCAATGAAACGCTAGAAGAATGTATGCGTATGATGATGGAATTTTATGAAAGAGGATTAGGAATTGTGCCTGAAAATTTTGTTCTCGATAAGCGTTATATCTAGCAGGTGATTAGTACGTTGATCGGATGTCGATTTAGATTGCCCATCATTAATCATTAATTTCAAGGATCTTCAATTCTACGCGTTGATTTTTACGTCTACCAGCTACGGAGTTATTTGAGGCAATTGGGTTGCGCTTACCATAACCTTTATAACTTATTCGGTCTGATGATATACCTTTATCATAAAAGTAGAATGCTATATTTTTAGCTCTATTCGTTGACAATTTGTCGCAATACTCTTGAGGGGGTACATTGTTGGTATGTCCCCCTACCTCTACGACTATACCACTGTTCTTATCCAAGAAGTTATAGATTTCATCAAGTACCTCAAATGAGCTTTCGGTCACGACACTGCTATCAGCTTCAAAGTAAAGTTCGTTTATTCTTAGGGTCTGTCCTACTTCTATTTTGGAGCTTTCGAGCTCTGGTAAGAATTTTTCCTTCGGTATAAATGCTAGGGCTTCCTCTTGACAGCCATTGATATCAGTCACCGTTAGGGTATGATTACCAGCGGGTAGGTTATTAGCTTCATTAGATTTTTCACCTGTTGACCATTTGTAGGTATAAGGTGCATTACCTCCTGATACTTTAAGACTGATTTTACCATCCTTTTTTCTAGGCCCGCTCAATCTTTTTATCTCCTCAATATCGATCACCAATGGACTAGGAGCTTCTAGCGTAGTACTGGCAATGGTACTTATACCGTTTGCATCTGTCACCGTTACTATATACTTGCCCGGAGCTAGTCTTTTAGGGTTATCACCACGAAGTTTTGATGTGCTCCAAGCGTATTTATAAGGTTTGGTACCCCCATTAACGGATACTTTAATGATACCATCTCTTGTATCATTACATTTAGGTGCTTCCTGTATGATACATGCGGCTGATAGTCGTTGAGCCTCATTGTCAGCAAATCGCAATCGATAGAAACCATTTCCGTCGGTACCGATCCACAACTGATTATTATAGTCCAATTCTATAGCTAGACATTTTTTACTTAATAATGCTACATCATCTGAATAGGTATCTATTTTCCCGCTATAGGGGTCTAATCGAACTAGCACGTCCGAAGCGATATATATCTTACCTTTGGTGTCGATCGATAAATCGTTAATTTCTCCTTGATAGAGATCTTTTTCTAAGCCTAATTCTTGCCATCGGTCTTTACCGTTTTCCACATGGATGAGATACATCTCTTGATCTGAGATTATCCATTTCCCTTCATTATTTTCATCTATCACAAAAAACTTTAATTTTTTATCATAATGACTCTTCCACTCTCGGTCCTCAAAAACAGCTAGACCCTTATTAGTTCCCACCCATATTTTTTCTCGTATGTCTTCATGGATGAAATTGATTTCTTCGCTTTCGAGCTTACTGTTTCTACTGTTGTACTCTTTTAGAGTTTTTTGATTTCGTATATGATAGGTAGAAATACCCTGATCACTACCTACCCATGCAATTGTTCCTTTGATCGTCAAGCTTGATATATTCTGCCCTAGACTGCTAAGCGGTATTATGACTTTATCTTTGATAGACTCTAGTGTCCTGTTTTCGAAAACCACCCATAGACCATCTCTTTTGGTTTCAAAAATGGCTTGACAAGCTCTTTTATCTACCTGTGTAGCTATCGAATCATTTGAAGCAATGGTATAGAGACCTTGATCAGTTATCATCCATATCATGTTATCACTAGTGGTTTTAATCTTGGTAATCTTTGCCGCATTTGGGATGCCAGTAATTTTTTCAATGATTACCTCCTGCCCGTAAATGGATGCAACTATAAATGACAATATTCCAACTAATAATGATTTCATAAATATTACTTTTCAATATGCTAACTCAAATTTGAGGATAAGTTGTGTTATAAAACACATAAATTCTGACAATCGAGAGCATTATTTTTAATTAGGCAAATTTTTCTGCTAATCTAGGACTGCTTAAGTGTTTTATACAATCTAATGCTTCACAACTATTTGCGCCATAATCAACCTCTACTTTACCTATAGCTTTTGCCACCTCTAAGCTTCTCTGATATAATTTCTTATTTCTTTTACCTATGGTTAGTAGACAGTTGTTCATTGTATCTTTTACTAGATTTTCTTCATTGTGAATATTCTTTTCGATCTTATCAAGATATACGAGGTAATAATCATCAGATTGCTTTTTATCACTCTTAGCAAATTGATATAATATACCATATGCACATCTTCTGAACGTCCACTTCTCATGAGTATGCCAAGAGTCTATTAATTCTTTTGCGATCTTGGTTTTGGCAAATACCTCGGACAGTAGGTTGCCATACTGCCAATCCTCAGGATGCTCCATGAGGGATTCTATATCGCTTAAGACTAAAGTCTTAGGATTCAATATAAGGGGCATGAGCATATTGGCGTCATATATATCAGATTCGCGTAGTTGTGCAGCCATAGAAGGGTTTTTACCCACTTGCTTCGCTACTTTTCTGAGTTTCCCAATACCTAGACCGAATGATGTCTTTCCAGCGATCCCGAGTTTTTTAAAATGTGCTATACCTCGTTCATCTTTTTGCTCTTCTAGTAAGGCTATAATTTCAGAATATTCCATAAACTTGTATTATGAGGCTTGAAATTACAATACTCCTTTTAGTTATCGGTAGTCTTAATCATTTAAACGGTCAGGAGGCTTGCAATTCTCTTGGAGTATGGCTTTGGTTTATCGAAAATACTAGTTTTGAAAATCATGACGATCTTGCGGCTAAAGTTGCGGATATAGGTGCTAAAAGAATTTATATCAAAGTGGGAGATGGTGGCATTGATAGTATTGTATGGCCAGAATTGGTCAATGATACTATCGTAGATACGTACCGAAAATATGGCTTGGAAGTATGGGCATGGAGTTACAACTATCCCGATAATGAATCAAAACAAGCTGAAGTACTGACTCGAGCGGCGAAATCAGGTTATGAAGGCTATGTAGTAGATGTAGAAGTCGAATTTGATGGTCTAACGGATAAACTTTCAAGTCTGATAGAGTCTTTTTACGAAGCTCGGAATAGGGTAGTAGAAGACGGAATCATAGAAGATATGCCACTATATGTCACCACATGGGGCAACCCACTTGATCACGATTTCAGCATCGCAAGCATGGATGATTATGTAGATGCTTATATGCCTCAAACTTATGTTGAAAATTGGGGTCCGAGTTTTATAGAAAACTTAGAGTTTTGGATAAATGTAGGGAATGATGAATTCATAGATCTTGGAGCTACTAAGCCAATTCATCACATTGTAAGTACTGAAAAAGGTATACTAGCACCTTCTGAAATCGATGATTTTATATTATCGTCTGGCGCTGAAACATCCATATGGAGAATTCCTGGGGGTGATGTATCTGAGAGTATCTGGGATACTTGGCAAGAGGTAGATTTTGATATTAATTTCTGCTCTAGTCAGATCGTGGCTCAGGAAGAATCATCAATTTTGATCAATAATTATTCTTCTAGTTACATACGCCTTATCCCACAAGACCATGTACTTACCATATTCGATATCTTTGGTAACCGCATTGACAAAATCGAAAAACTACAATCTATCATTCAAATAGAGGATTATCCCGCGGGTATTTACTTTATCATCGATCCATTGAGCTCCGTCTCGGATTATGAACAATTTGTGGTTACCAAATAAGTTAGAAAGGATAATCGATTGCGAC
>JAHDGW010000300.1 GCA_020631635.1 Saprospiraceae bacterium | reverse complement strand
GCTGAAAATGCCTCGAAAAGCTATACCCTATTCCTTTTTGAGTGGTTTGATAAATCAATTTGATGCTCGAATATAGCAATGATTCATGATCAGAATAATACTCCGATCGTAGATTGGAAGTAATGAATAGATTCTTAGCTAAAGTAAAGTCCAAGCTATTCCAAAATGCAAACTGATCTCGCGACACTCGATTTTTACTTACTTCTCCATTGAATTCATCAAAAGTATAGCCTGCACGAGTAAGATTAATATCTATGGCAGACTTGATCTCCAGCTTGGATGTAGTCATGTGATGAATGACCTCGGATCGATAGCTTCTTGATCGAGTATCAGATTGTTTTACAATATTGGAATTGAAGGCAATACCTTCACTCAGAAAAGCTGCCCTGACAATCCAACTCTGCTTTCCTTTGGTCCGATTCCATTGCATATGAAAACGGACGTTGTCATCTATCAGTCTTGACTGGTCATATGCCGCTGTAATCGAAGGAGCAATTTGACGATCAGACTGCTGGTACCAAAGCTCAAAATTCAAATCTTGGTATTGATTCAAATTGAGTTTTATGCTCGATCCTAGATCTATTCCCTTGCGTTCATTATGTTCTCTGTCTTTAGGTGTATTTTGATCTGAGAACGAAAATCTATTTTGATGATTGAGTAGAGCAAAGTTTGTTGACCAGGTCAGGCGATTACCTCGCTTGCTCAGTCGTCCATATAGCTGATGATTTTTTAAGGTCGTATAGTTATATCCTAAACTTATATCATGGTTATGCTCATTATCCAATAGTAGGAGTGCTCCTGCTTGAGAAGCGCTGCCGAGTGTAACATTGGTATCATCATTGATTAATGTTGTCGTATAAAATGACGGAGGAATTAGATTAAGATCAAGTGTCCCGTTGAGAGGACTTTGTAGGTTCCATCCATTCCATAAGATGGCGAGATGCCTCGCCCCTTGTCCTCGGTGCAGTATCGTCGCAAGCTGATCAGGTCCATTAGTCTGTATCTGTGTTGGCTCTTTCCAAATGCTGAGACTTTGATCTTCATCAGAGTTCTTTTGCTGGATTTTGCTGTCTATAATATTGATCACCTCATTGGTGTAAAATAAGCTGTCTTGTGCGATCATAAAAATCGCAGGCAAACAAAAAAACAAGACTGTAATGGATCGAATCAAGAGGACTTCTTTTTACCAAAAAGCTTAATCTTTGGGATACTCATCTTACGGTCTTTGACCGCGAGGATGGTCAAAAATATACTGATCGGAAACAAAATAATACAAGGTAGCCATGCTAAAAATACTGGATCAGCATCAGGAGATCTCACCAGTTTTTGACTCATAATCGCCGACATCATAAATATCATATAGAAAACAATCGCTGCCAAAAGCGGAAATCCATAGCCACCTTTTCTGACTATACTGCCAAGTGGAGCTCCAATAAATAAAAACAAAATACAGACTAGCGAAACTGCAAAATGCTGATGTAACTTGAAGGTAAAACTCTTCCTTTGCTTTTTGAGCTTATACTGGGTAGAAGCAGAAGATTGTAACTGATCTCTGACACCCTTGGCCTTTGTATATGCTTGCTGATATATAATACCTCGCTGTATGGAATCAATGGTCTCCGCAAAGTTATTTGCTGATGCGAGATCTACTCCTTCTGCTCTTTTCAGCTTGAGTTTATTTCGACCACGTTTTCGCATGGCTTCTCTGGTTTTTTTATCCAGTTTCTTGATATTATTTTTCAGGCCCTTTACCTTATTTTTTAGAGATTGCTTAGATGGATTTGCTTTAACGGATGATGTCGTCTTTGTAGCTGGTATTTTTTTATCGTTATCAACTTTTGCTTTTAGAGAATCCTTCACTTCTTCCTTTTGGTTAGATTCTTTTTTTTCTTTTAAATCATGATCAGGTTTTTCTTCCTTGGTCTCCTCCTTAAGAATAGAATCATCACCAGTATAGATCACTTGAAATCTTTTGGCATTGGTATCATGTTCCAATTGTAGTAGCCTAGATAAAGAATCTACACCCTCTACAAGCTGAAAACTACTGAGTAAGTCATGCCTATTTCGCCCCATATTATCATCGGACAGCTCTAGCCCAAACTCTGACATGTCAAAGATCTTTTGCCACTCACCAAACTCTGTCCTCATAAAGGGGTATTTAGTAGAGTTTTTATCCCGCATCTCTCGCTTGAGCTCATGGTACTGGGTCCCATTGATGAGATTCATCACGAATAGATTTCCGTCTTCAGAAACGTACATTTCCCCTTTTTCAGCATAAGTGGCATTGACCAGGCTCTTATCATTAGCTGTATGATCATATACCATGACATCTTTGATATCTTTTCCGTTGGGATCTTTGCTATCTACTCGTATAGCGTAACCTCTAAAATCTTTATTGAAAACGCCTTGCTCTATGACTAATGACGGTTTAGATTTTCTGATCGCCTTTAGTCTTCTATTGAATTCGAAATTGGCTCTAGGCACCAAATAACTCGATGCGACTATAGAAAGTAGTGCTGTCATCACCGCTAGCATGATCCCTCCCCGCATAATTCTGATTAGCGATACACCGGCTGATTTCATACTAGCCAACTCATATCGCTCCGCCATATTACCAAATACCATGACAGATGATATCAAGATGGTCAAGGGTATCGACAAGGGGATAATAGTCACTGCAAAATAACTAAGCAACTGCATGATTTCTAAAAAGCTAATCCCTTTGCCCAGTATATCATCGACAAACTTCCAAAGGAGTTGCATCAATAGTACAAACTCAGCGACGAAGAAAGAGACCAAATAGGGTCCCCAAAAACTCCGAAGTACTAATCTGTCTATTTTTTTGAACAAGCTAATTTTTATTTACGTAGTATAAAGGTGATAAATTCTGTAATCATTCTCGGCACTAATACCAACGTAAACGACAGAGTCTATTATTTGTATGACCACAAGAGGCAGTAATTGGGATAAGAGGAAGTTTATTAAGAAAAATTTAAGAAGGATTGTAACTTTCAGATATGAAGAGGCGTCATGGTAGTGAAATGCAAATGAATCAATTTATGGAGTTAGTATTACCCTATAAAGACAAACTATTCAGATTTGCTTTTCGGATCCTAGGGGATCGATTTGAAGCAGAGGATGTGGTGCAAGAAGTACTGATCAAAATTTGGAAAAAGAAAGATCAGTTTCTCGGAATCACAAATAAGGAAGCTTGGTGTATGACGCTTACCCGCAACCTTGCTATAGATAAAACTAGAGCTCGGAAGAAAGTAAAAACTAGTGACATAGACGGCTACTTCCATATCAAAGACAAAACGATGACCCCTGATCGTGCTACTGAAAGTAGTGATACGATGATACAGATCAGAAAAGTAATCAACGAATTGCCAGTCAAGCAGCGTGATGTGCTGCATCTCAGAGATGTAGAAGGTTTTACATATCAAGAGATCAGCGATATCACAGGGCTCAAAGTAGATCAGGTCAAAGTCTATCTACACCGAGCAAGAAAAATATTAAGAGAAAAATTAATCAGATTTAGACGATGAATACATTACATATTGATCAAATCATAGAAAAATATTGGAATGGTGAAAGCACCTTAGAAGAGGAGCAAACCATCAGAGAATATTTACAATCTGGCGATGTTGCCGATAAGCATCAGGACCTCAGAGCCCTTTTTGGCTTCTATGCACAGGAGATGACCATGAGCTCCTCTAGACCTTTCGATACTGAGCTATTGAAAGAAAAATCAGAGGCTAGAGTATTTCAATTATCAACTTTTGTGAGAGCTATCGCAGCCATATTTGCAATTGCAATCTGCGGATATGTAGGATACCAGTCTATGAATACGATGGATAACTCATCTAATAGTATGGTATACGAGGTAGAAGATCCAGAGGAAGCGCTAGAAATCACTAAGCAGGCACTAGCTATGTTGTCCACTAAGCTGAGC
>JAHDGW010000299.1 GCA_020631635.1 Saprospiraceae bacterium | reverse complement strand
GTAGACTTAATGGGATCGTTGTACATGCATCCGGCGCTAAGCTAGCTACTGTATACTCTCTTGCAGCATTCCATCCCGCATTGATACTTGCATCGTAGCCAAAGCCAATCGGTACATAGTCCTCTACCACGATGTTATTCAGTATTTCGTTACCCTGATTACATACCGTGATTTCAAAATCAACCATCTGGTAATAGGTATACGGTGCTGGTGTCACCACTTCTTTGATCAGTGCTACATCGTAGATACTGATACGTTCTGGGTCTTGGTCATCCTCATCTGTGATTCCATCTTGATTACCGTCCACTCCATCATCATCTACTCTATCATCTTCATCACTATCAGCTGTACCGCCAATGTCATTGCCAAATATATTATCAGTAGTACTATCAAAATCCATATCGCTGACATCGGTACCATCTGCATCTTCGAATCGGACAACTTCTATTTGATTTAGCCAATCATCTCCTGAGGCGGTAGAAGCAATAACCTCAACCGTTAAAGGAATTACTGCAGACATTCCTGGAGATAAGAAGTCTAGTGTTGTACTTACAATTCTAGTTGATGGATCAAATGACCATGTACCATTATTAACAGTCTGATAATCATAACCAAGAGGAAGCAAATCATTAATCTCTATATTATTTAGAATAACACTTCCTTGGTTATATACCTCAATTTCGAAAGTGATGACATCACTACAGAAATATGGGCCTGTTCTATTAAGTACTTTTCTTGCTGCGATATCAATTATTTCAATTCCTGCAGGATCGTGGTCATCCTCATCTTCTCCTACCGATTGACCGCAACCAAATATTTCATTATCAAAGGGTTGATTAGGTTCAACATCATTTTCATATAAGGTATTTGACCCTAGAGTACTATCATAATCATTTAGAGTTTGATCATTCCCATTGGTATCAAACATTTGGATCACCTCTGCATAGTTTATCCAATCTTTCTCTCCACCTGTGGTCTGTTCAAATGTCAAAAATATAGGGATCGTATAATCAGACCAGGCTGGTATAGCAACCGGAATATCGAACGTACCATCAGAATTCCACGTAGGATTATTTACCAGACTAAAACCATAGCCCGCCGGTAAATAGTCCCGAACTCTAACTTGATCTATATCTTGATTTCCTTGATTATAAACCGTAATATCAAATTGTACTAATTGGTAATAACTATATGGTGCTGGTGTAACTAAATCTTTAGTAAGGGCTACATCATAAATAGGAACGAGTGCAGGATCGTGATCATCTTCGTCAGTCACTCCATCACCATCAAAATCCATTGCATTGTCATCAATTTCATCATCTTCAGGAGTCTGCGGTGTACCACCTACGTCGTTGTTTGGATCTTGATCCAGTATACTATCAATATCTAGAAGTGTAACGTTCACCCCATTCTCATTAAACATTTGACTTACCTCCGCAATATTTGTCCAACCTTCTTGAGTGGTGTTATTCAAGATTTGTAAATCAATTTCAAATACTTCACTCGTATTCACTGGTAAAGATGCTATTACAGTAGTAGCCCTGCTATTTGCAGCATCCAGCGTCCAAAGAGGGGCATTTACGGGTAAGAAATCAAGCCCCATCGGAAGATAATCTGTAATCTCAACATTCGTTAAGTTTTCAGCACCTTGATTGAATACTTCTATTTGGAATCTTACGATATCACCTTTAAAGTGCGGACCTGCAGTCAATAAAGTTTTCCTTAATGCTACATCAAAAATTTGTAATCCTGCAGGATCGTGATCATCCTCATCTTCTCCCTGCTTAGGACCATTCCCTTTGATATTATTATCATTTTCTTCTAGCGGCAATACTGAGTTTTCAGCTATAGTATTTGACCCAGGAGTACTATCAATATCATCATTGGTACGATCAGCACCTGTGCCATCCTGAGCAGATAATATCTCCGCGTAATTGGTATAATCTTGCTGACCTCCAGGAGCAACTTGATATGTCAATACTATAGGTATTGCGACAGATGAACTTGGTGCAATAGGTCCTGCAATAGTAGACGTTGCTCCAGCCGTCCATGTTGGATTCTTAGTAATATCAAAGAAAAATCCTGCAGGTACATAGTCTTGAACAACCACATTAGTGGCATCTACATTTCCTTGATTAAAGACTGTAATATTAAAGGTAAAATCCTGACCTGGAATCAATGCTCCAGAATTGACTAACACTTTTGTCAATGCCAAATCGAATACCTCAACAAACGCGGGGTCTTCATCATCTTCATCTGCCACTCCATCATTATCGAAATCAGTACCGTCATCCAGTATTTCATCATCTTCACCTGTATTAGGTGTACCTCCGATATCATTAAATCTGTTATCATCAGCTTGACTATCAATATCTTGAGTACTTACGTCATTTCCGTCTTGATCAAGCATTTGTGATATTTCTGCTCTATTCGTCCAAGCTGTAGGATCATCACAGAATTCATTTATTCTTAGCTCTATAGTTTCTGTAATGACGTCACCTGGGGCAATATCAATATACGATGTAGTCGCTTGATTAAGAACGGGATCAAACGTCCATTGTGAATTATTACCAGCTACAAACTCCAATCCGTTAGGAATATAATCAGTAACTGTAGCATCTACGGTCTCTGACCCTTGATTAAATACTTCTATTTGGAATCTGATAATGTCACCATAGCAATAATTAGCCGTTGTGAGTATAGTTTTTCGTAATGCAAGATCAAATACTGGAATCGTCGCCACATCATGATCATCTTCATCTTCTCCAACAATAGGCCCACATCCCAAGACATTGTCGTCATTTACCGACCCTGGAGCTACTGCCCTTTCTGTAGCAGTATCACTTGCTGGAGTACTATCATAATCTGATGCTGATACATCAACTCCATTTTCATCTTGCATAGAAATAATCTCCGCAAAATTGAACCATTCTTGAGCTCCTGCTGCCTGCTGTAATTCTAAGAATATTGGAATAGTCGTAGATGCACCTGCCGCCAAAGTAGGAATTGTAAATGTTGCCGCTGGTGACCACGTCGGATTATTGGCAACAGAGAATATGTATCCAGAAGGAACATAGTCCTCTACTACTATATTGGTCAAGTCTTCATTTCCTTGATTATATACCGTAATATCAAATTGTAGCACCTGACCGTAATCATATGGTGCAACGGTAATTAGTTTTTTATCCAACGCAAGGTCATATATTTTGAGCCTCTCTGGATCTTGATCATCTTCATCTGTGATTCCATCGCCATTAGTGTCTATACCATCATCATCAATATGATTATCCTCATCGGTATGCGGAGTACCACCGATATCATTAGTTGGATCTTGGTCAGCGTTACTATCTGAATCTTGGAGTAGATTACCGTTTTCATCTCTTACACTTGAAATTTCAGCAGTATTGAACCAAAGATTGGTAAGACCCGTAGGTTTCTGAAGCCTGAGGTCTAAAGTTATCGTTCTACAAGAATTTGGTGAAATACCATTTATCATTCTTTCATAACCATTTGGTGCCACTGCAAGACTCCAGTCCGCCGCATTAGACGGCAAAAATTCGAAACCATCAGGTACAAAATCTATTACTGTAACCTCTGCTGGGTTTATTATTCCTTGATTACATACTTCAATATCAAATGTGATGATATCATTGATCCTATATGGCATAGGAGAAGATGTCGTCTTCCTCAATGCTAAGTCCAAAATCTCTATTCCTGCTGGATCATGATCATCTTCATCTTCTCCTAATATTGGACCACAGCCATTGATATTATTATCATCTGATGATCCAGGTGACACTCCTCTCTCTGCAGCAGAATCACTTGCTGGGGTACTATCATAATCTAAAGCAGATACATTTTGACCATTGCTATCAGCCATACTTTGTACCTCCGCATAATTTACATAGTCACTAGCTGAACTTGCCGTTACAAAAGTCAAAAATATTGGTACTGTAGTACTTGTATT
>JAHDGW010000298.1 GCA_020631635.1 Saprospiraceae bacterium | reverse complement strand
GTATCTATGGTAAGACAGACCGTTTTAGGATCCATAACTAGAGCAAAATCTTCACGGTGTAATTCCCCGAACAAAGAGTGCTCCCCAAACATGGTATTTTCTCTAAGTATAGCTCTTATGACTTCTTTATTACTCTTGGAGTAACGCCCTATTTTTATGGTGCCTTTAATAAGGAAATAGATTTTTGTTGCACTGTCCTTAGGGGCGTAGACATAGTCATGTTTATCAAACTGTACGTGATCTACAAGTTTACTTAAGCTGTATAATTGATTCTGGTTGAGGTCAGAAAAAATTTTCACCTGCTCAAGAAATGAAATTTTAGAAATATTGTCCATGCTTAATATAATCGGTTACAACTAAAAGACACGAAGAAATCTAACAACCCCTAACAAATATGTTAAAATCATTATATTTAAATAATAACATACATAAAACCTTCTTAATCAAATACTTATTGCACAACTATATTTCGTTTACGGGAGGATCTTGCTCCAAATAAACCTATTCCATTCATTATATTTGAATAATTGAGAACAGGTTCGCCCGCACCAGACACTTCTAACTCAATCTGATTAGATAAGGTACTATGATAGGAATAATACTCTTCTGTGACTGTACGACTAATAACACTAATCGAATCTATACGATCATTAGTAGATAACTCGACCTTAGCTTCAAGTCTTAAATTAATTATGTTTCCATCTTCCATTGATGGAAGCTCATATAAAGCAGATGGTCGATGTACTAAATTTTTGACAGAAGTATCGTCAGTGGAGATTCGAAATCGTGTAGCAGAATCATCTCTAACAAATGTTGATGATCCATCTGAAAGTATAACCTCCTTTAAAATATGGGCCGTTATTTCTAGCTCATGATATGGAGCCAAATCCCCTGGAACAGTCATCTGAATATCACTAATCAACATATCATCTTGAGAATTAATGGAGATAAACTGTGCTTCAATAACCGGGCTCCTGAAAAAGGGAACCGTAACAAATGATTGAACATCAGGCGTAGCACTTTGAGGGATGGTAACATCTATACCATAAGTATTACCTTCAGTAATTTCATAAGCCAGGTCGATAAAACAATTAGAGCCTGTATCAAAGTCTAATTTGACACTTGCCCCATTTTCATTAAGTAACACATTTGCCTCCTCTACTGGTGTATTGATTGATGATACTGATAAGAATGGAGAAGACTGAGAAACAAATACATCTATCCCCTCTCCTAGCTCTAGCTCGGAGTACACAAAGATCATTGGCGTCGATGCTTCAGAGTCAAATTCGTCAACGCATGCAATATATGATATGACACATATCAATAATAAAATTCTTAGGGCAATATGACTTTTATTTATATTCAAATCTATGTAGCGATCCTCTAAAGGTACAAAAAGATGACTAAGCTTATTATTCTAAAAACATATTATTAAATTTTGTAATATTTAAAACGATAAGCTATAGCTGACTGTGGGTAAAATACGAATAATGCTATATTGATTTAAAACAAATCTATCAGCTCTATCTCTATCCTTGTTGATATCAAGGTACCCTGGATTTTTACGGTCGTAAGCGTTGTATAATCCAATTGTGAATCTTTGCCTCGCCCAATCAAAGTCGTTGAAAAAACTAAATGATAAATCAAGCCTATGATAATCTGGGAGTCTGCCATTATTTTTAGCAATAAATCTTGGAATTGTTACCAAGTTCCCTTCTGAATCAATGTATGGCTGTATTGCATCTGGCACCGATACTGGATTACCTGTACCATAAATCCAGTTAAGCGCAAACTCAGAATTCTTATTAATTTTCCTAACGAAATTTAATTTTAGTTGATGAGGGCGATTTAATGCATGTTCGAAGGGTTGACCGAGATTGAGATCATCAAATTCTCTAGTGGATTCTGTAAAGGTGTAATTAATATACCATATGCTCTGACCTATAGAGCGGCTCAATGCAGCCTCTATGCCGTAGCTTAACCCTGTACCGGTCACTAATTCTGATTGCCAATCATTGAGGGAGGTAATATTACTAATTGGCCCCGAACCATTATTTATCAAGCCACTATACTCCTTATAAAAAACTTCAGTCGAAATACTATAACCGTTATCAAAATCAAACCCAAAACCAGCATTATAAACATGGGCTGTAGATGGCTTAATAACATCATCAGAGGATATAAGCACCTCGGAAGGTAGACCCAAGCCTGAGTTGACGAGCTGATGTAAATATTGGACATGTTGTCCATAGCCAAGCTTCATATGAAACGGTGCATTATGATAGAGTAACGCTGCTCTCGGTTGGATATAATTATAATTTTGATTTTCTGCGATAAGCGATCTGGCACTTACACCTAGTCTAAGTTTAAATTTTTCTGAAAACGTTAGCTCATCTTCAAGATAGGCAGATAGTTCTACTATAGAAGAGTTTACTTCATCTAGTCTGGCTTCTACTATTTTATTAGTTACAAAATTTCTACCCTCAACAAGATTGTCGTCTTGAGAAAAATTAATTGCACCAGGTCCTAGCGTATGCTGAACTCCCTCAATACCAAAGAATAAATTATGAGATGATCCCGCAGAGTAATCAAAATCCAATTGAATACCTAAATCTCTTACTTTAGAAGACAACAAGCCTATCTGGTAATATATATCCTCATCTACATCTATCTCGATACGACGATCGTAATCAAACAAATTAGAACGATATTGAGAAATAAATAGACTAGTTCGGGAAAATAGCTTAGAGCTCCACTTAGAATTTAGCCTCAATAAACCTACGTTATTTTGATTATTCCATTCTGTGTCGCTAAACTCCTCCGATAAGTTACCGTTATCTATGACAGTATTCACTTCATTATTATACACATCACTACCTCTGTAATAAGACAGTAATAGATTGTGATCATCGTTTAAATGTAAATTGAGTTTTCCATTAAAATCATAAAAATAATACGATGCTTTACCTGTACTACCATTAAAATCATTGATAGTTTCTGAAAGATTACCCAGCCAAGGATCTACAAATGTTCTTCTAAATGAAAAAATATACGAGCTCTTGCCTTTGGCGAGAGGCCCTTCTATCATTCCTTTGAATGCAATAACTCCGAGAGCTATCTCACCAGAAGATTTATATTGATCCCCGTCCTTGGTACGGATATCAAACACTGATGATAGTCTACCATTATATTTGGCAGGCATACTACCCTTGTACAGCTTGGCACTTTTGATAATATTAGAATTGAACACGGAGAATACACCAAATGCATGCCCCGAACCATAGATAGGTACCCCATCTAACAAAACAAGGTTTTGGTCAGAAGAGCCTCCTCTGACGGCTAGACCGCCTAATCCATCAGCTCCTGTAGATACTCCAGGTGTTAGGTGAGCCAAGCGCATCACATCGGGCTCGCCTCCTAAAGAAGCGATTGACCTTATTCTATCCACTGGCATCTCATTGGTCGAATTGATATTTTGCCTTTTGCGATCTAGCAATTTATCAACAATCAATACTTCATTAAGCAGTGCTTTGGGACCTAATCCAATATTTATAACGGTATCTTTTTTGAGTTTAATTTCTCTAATATTTTTATCATAACCTAAATGAGTGTAGTATAGTCGCTTGAGCCCTTTAGGAATTGTAATACTATAATACCCGTATTCATTGGCCTCTGTTCCAAATGTATTATCATAGGAATAAACTGCGGCAAAAGGTAATGCTTCACCATTTTCTCGATCCACCACTCTACCTGAAATAGTGAGATTGTCCGGCGCAAATTTGTATTCATCCTTGATGATGACAATTTGATTACCCACAAGCTTATAGGTAAGCTCTGTTTTGATTAAGACTTTATTCAGGAAAAATGAAATTGGTTTTTTAAAACCACTTACTTTAAACTCGCTATCAGGTGGAATAAGTGCATTAGAATATGCTATGTTGACATCAGCAATAGAGCTTATTGCATC
>JAHDGW010000297.1 GCA_020631635.1 Saprospiraceae bacterium | reverse complement strand
TTTTTTCCATATTTCATAAAACACCTCTTGTACTAAATCCTCTACAATATGGGTATCAGGTATAACCTTATAGACTGCATGACACAGATATCTATAATATTGATCAAAGATGAGCTTTATCCCTTTTTCATCATTGTTATTTAAAAGGTTTAAAATTATTTTATCCTCCACCATATACCAAGTAGCATTCCTATCTAATTAATAATCAGATATTGTAAATATAGACTTTTTGTTTAATATAAGATAACAACAGGATCTACTGCAAATGTTAATATTCTATTTCTGATGAATAAAAAAGGATTTGAGGTATTGTATATATCTTTACTTCTAGTTTAAAAAAACAGTCAACATGATAAAATTAATGAACAAAGCTTTCTTGAGTTTCGCAGTAGTATGTCTTATTTCTTGTGGTTTGGAAAACAAATCTGATAAAAAGACTAACATTGCTCCTCCTGCCAAACCTTCAACATATACGCTTACACCATTTGCTCCATCTGAGAGTTTTCCAGACGCCAAGCTCTCTAACATGCAATATAAGGATGGTAATTTCGATTTTACAGTCAGTGGAGATAGTTATCAACTGGGTCAACAGACTGAAGATGCATCCAGCAAAAGATGTGCAAACTCTGGTAAAGGTCAGCATATCCATCTTATCGTAAATAAAGACCCTTATGCTGCGAAATACGAATCAAACTTCGACTACGAACTCCCGGATGGCAACCACCATATCCTTGCATTCTTATCTAGAAGTTACCACGAGAGTATCAAACAAAAGGGGGCTTCTATTGCCGTGATAGCCAATATTAAAGATAAAACCATCGTAAGTAGCAGCCCAATCAAAGAGCCTACCCTATTTTATAGCCGACCCAAAGGTACTTATGTAGGAAAAGATACCGAAAAGGTCATGCTTGATTTTTATCTAGCAAATGTGGAACTTGGTGAAGGATATACGGTGACCGCCACAATCAATGGTGAAGATTATAGCATCGATAAATGGCAACCCTATTATATATCTGATCTACCTTATGGTGAGAATACAATAAAACTATCTCTTCTCGATGCCGACGGAAATCTTGTAGATTCTCCTTTGAACCCTGTAAGTAGAACATTTACTCTAAAGGAAGATCCTGGAGTAGCGATGTAAAATTCTAAAATTAAAACAAGTAAAAGTTGCAATATTATAATCTCAAATCTTAGTTTTGCACTCTAATTAAAATGGTGGTTGTAGCTCAGTTGGTTAGAGCATCGGTTTGTGGTACCGAGGGCCGTGGGTTCGAATCCCATCTTCCACCCAAAAAAAGTGAAGCCTTACTATAAGTGCTTCACTTTTTTTATTCCCGTCAGTTTTGAGTAAGTATATCTCATCTGTAATAATGGGCCCCTCTTGAATAACATTTAACTGCTAAATTAAATGAAATTATTGAGCAATTTTTTTGTTCCAATTATTTCAAAATTGATTTATCTTACTGTTGATTTTTAATCAATAACAATAACTTATGTTTTCTATCCTTTTACCATTTTACTGACGTAATGAAAAATACTTATTTCGATCTAATAGATCAAAGCTATTACTTTCCCCAAGAAGGTTTTGATTTGAAAGATGGCTACCTATCCTTTCATGGCATTTCTTTAAAATATTTAATCAACAAGTACGGCACTCCTTTTAAGCTTCTTTATCTCCCTCGTATCGGAGAACAAATAAAGAGGGCTAGGAATCTATTTAATAGAGCAATCAAAAAGAATAGTTATCAGGGCAAGTATAACTACTGCTATTGCACTAAGTGCTGTCATTTTGCCCATGTTGTAAAAACTGCCTTGAAAGAGGGTGTTCATCTCGAAACTTCATCTTCCTTTGACATTGATTTAATATTAAAACTCTTAGATGAGGACCAAGTCGATAAGAGTACGATAGTCGTACACAACGGTTATAAAACGGAAGAATATTTGGAAAAAATAGTAAGACTAAACCAGCTAGGTTTCAAAAATTCGATCCTAATCCTTGATTCTAAAACTGAAATCCAAAGAGTCAAAAAGTATGCTTCTCAATTGGATAAACCTCTGAAAATAGGCATCCGAATGGCAATAGATGAGGAACCACAGTCTTCATATTATACCTCACGGCTTGGAATCCGACCTACTGAAATTCTGGAGCTTTACGATGAACAAATCAAGGGTGATGAAACTCTTTCTTTAAAGATGTTTCATTTCTTTATTGATTCTGGCATCAAGGACAACATGTATTACTGGGGAGAATTCCAGAAAGCACTGAAGCTATTTGCAGAATTAAAAAAAGTAGCCCCAGAACTAAAAGCTATAAACCTTGGCGGAGGATTTCCGATCAGAAATAATCTTGGATTCGAATATGATTACGAATATATTATCAATGAGATCGTAAGGAATATCAAAACTGTATGTCAAGAGTCTGAGATTGAAGAACCCGATATATTTACTGAGTTTGGAAAATATACTGTAGGCGAAAGCGGAGCAATTATCTTTTCTGTACTAGAACAAAAACAACAAAATGACCGTGAGATATGGTATATGATCGATAATAGCCTTATGAATACCATACCAGATGCATGGTCGATACTTGAAAAATTTATCTTATTACCGGTAAATAAATGGGACAACGAATACACAAAAGTGAATATAGGTGGCATTAGCTGTGATCACTCCGACTACTATAATTCAGAGGATTTTAATCAACAATTAATACTTCCGAAATATGAGAACGATGATGAAGAATCTTTATACGTAGGATTCTTTCATACAGGAGCCTATCAAGACTCTATCAGTGGATATGGAGGTATTAAACATTGCCTGATTCCCTCACCTAAAATGATCATCATTGATCGTGATGAAACTGGGAATTTTGTAGACAGTGTATATAGGAATGAGCAAACTGTCGATGAAATGTTATCAATTCTTGGATATAAACAAAATCAAAATAATGGAGAATAAAACTTTTGCCGGTATTGAGGCTCAATATGCTGATTTCAATCGTTCGAAAGTGCTGCTCCAATCTTTTCCATATGATGGCACTAGCACATGGGGCAAAGGAGCAGATAAAGGTTTCGAAGCTTTCTTGGATGCAGCGGAAAATATGGAGCTCTATGATATCGAAACGGATAGCGAGGTGTATCGAAATGGGATCCATATAGTAGACGAACTGAATGATTTTACATCTCCAGAAGACATGTTTCACCAAACCTACAACCGAACTAAAGAGCTAATAAAACACCAAAGATTCAATACCTTTTTTGGAGGGGAACACTCAATCAGTATCGGAATTATAAAGGCTTACTACGAAGCATATGAAAATCTTACGGTACTTCAGATAGATGCACATGCTGACCTGCGCCCATCATATGAGGGTACACCATATAATCATGCTTGTGCTTTGCACGATGCCAGCAGACACTGCAACTTAGTGCAAGTAGGTATTAGAAGTATGGATATTTCAGAAAAAGAGCACATGGATTACTACAGTGTCTACTTTGCTGATCAGATGAAATATAACGATTCATGGATAAATGAATCTATCAAAGCTATGACCGATGACGTCTATATCACCTTTGACCTCGATGCTTTTGACCCCTCCATTATGCCAGCGACAGGAACCCCAGAGCCAGGAGGTCTAGATTGGTATACCGTTACGAACTACCTAAAGACTGTTTTCGAGAACAAAAACGTAGTCGGTTTTGACATAGTGGAATTAGCCCCAATCGAGGGTATTTCTGCTCCCCAGTATTTAGTTGCCAAGCTTTATTATAAAATGCTCTCTTATAAATTTTGTTAGATGAAAAAAGGAAAAATAAGTCAGTTTATAGTCGAACACTTCAAACATTTCAATGCGGCATCTCTCGCCGATGCGGCTATAGAATACGAAGCCCAACTTAAAACTGGCAATAAAATGATGGTGACACTTGCGGGTGCTATGAGTACTGCAGAACTCGGAAAGTCATTGGCGGAAATGATAC
>JAHDGW010000296.1:3109-3983 GCA_020631635.1 Saprospiraceae bacterium | reverse complement strand
GTACAGGTAATAGCGTAACAGTCATCATGACCGCTTATGATGCATTTTCTGCCGAATCTTTAGCTAATAAAGTAGCTACTAGTCCAAAATTCAAAACAGATAATTATGAAAAACTGACTCAAAAAGCAATTGAAAAAGAAGTTGATAATCTATTAAATACAATTCAAGAGAAATTCAATGATATTATCAAAAATGGTCGAACTGTCACTATGGAAGTAGGTATAGAAGTGGGGAGTGATCTTGATCTAGATTCTGAAGTTGATGACAGTGGATACTATCTTTCAGAGATTATTGAGGAGTGGGTCGGTGATAATGCGCTTAATGGATACTTCCATATACAAGGGACATCAAGTACTAAGATGATTTTTGATATCGTCAAAGTGCCTCTTAAAGACGAACGAGGTAACAATTATAGAATATCCAAATTTGTGATTGGACTACGTAAGTTCTTGAAGAAGAAAGGTGTCAAAGTTGATCGAACGATCACTGGCAGTGCTATCACAATAACCTTATCAAGTCTTTAGTAATGAGAGTAGTTACCGTATTCATTTTTACATGTTTGAATTTCTTACTCATTGGACAAGATCATAAACCACCTCTAGAATTAATGGTCTCTATTGGAGAAGATAGCCGAAGCGAAAGAAATGCTAAACTAAAGCTTAAAAAATACTTAAGTAAAGATTATTTCATTTCAAATGAGGCTCCATTTACATTAGAAATGGATTTGACGATAGGGGATTTGCATACTATAAATGGTATGGATACTTATACATCAAGTACTGTAGGTATCACATGTAATTTGAAGGGTCCTAATGTTGGGCCTAATTCTCTGGCTCTTGAGCTAAAATGCAAAGGTAAGAGCGAGCGTGATCTT
>JAHDGW010000296.1:2000-3098 GCA_020631635.1 Saprospiraceae bacterium | reverse complement strand
AAACTTGGCACATCTATAGTAAGAAGCAGAAAGACGATGGATGAAATCAGAGCATTTATTAAAGCTCAGATGAGCAATACTTTAACTAGCTGTACAGATGTAAGTCTTTTGATTGATGCTCAGATAAATCAAAAAGAAATGCGTCAGGCATATGAAAGTCTATCTTACTATGCCATTTTGGATAATTGCGAAACTCAAATGAAAGCTTCTGAAGATAAGTACATAGAAGCTCATCAAAATCATCTTTGTGCAATGAATACACAAAAGCGGAACTTCTGGCCAATAGTGGAAATACCTCTAAAATGTCAGAAGCAATAGATTTGTTGATGATGATTGCTCCAGATGCTCCCTGTGCAAGTGAAGCTATACGTATATCAGAACTTATTAATAAAAATGCTCAAGAACTCAATAAGAATAGTAAAAATACCATAGTAGAGCGAATAATAGATAGAGAAAAATTGACTCCATCAGAATGGAGAGCATGGTACAGAAAAAACTATAGAAGGTATTAGTATTGATTTTTAATAATGATTATTGCGGCGTGACTCATTGTGTAGGAAGTACCTGAATTACATTTTTTTCTATACCAAACATAAAGTTATCTTCAAAATGTCTTGGCAAAATATTTTGCAATGGTTTATTTTTTAACGGTCTAATCCTAAAACCTTATGGTCAGAATTGAGAAATCTGCTCGCCTGAAGTGCAATACTTAATTTTTACTAAACTGCCAGATACATCCTGTTCCATGAAGTACTACAGAAAGATTAATACCATCTTTTGTCATAGTAAAAAAATTATCTGTAGCGGAGCATTCATTTATGCTGAAGTTTTCCCCTTCATAAGCAAATGTACCTGCTATAGCACTAGGCACTAATTCTATTTTCTCAACAATTGAAAAGCTAGGATTCGTACTGCAAACGATATCACTTTGTAAAGTATATATACCTATCGAGCTATTAGGATCACTGCAATCATTCTCATTTTTGTCATCGTTACATGAGCCTAGCAAGATGAATCCGATAAAAAGTAAACTAGAAATAATAGTGCTTAATAGATTTTTTATTATTGATTTACACATAGGATTAAGATAGAGGCTTT
>JAHDGW010000296.1:0-1990 GCA_020631635.1 Saprospiraceae bacterium | reverse complement strand
ATAGTGTTTAATAGATTTTTCATAACTGATTAACATAGAGGCTTTGATTCTTTACATAGAAATCCTACTTCATCATTTCGTAATCTATGCTAAGTTTACGTAAGCCTCGTAGAGCAGAACTACTGTTACCATCAGAAATGGAGATTTCGACTGCGTCTCCGTCAAGTAATATTTCTGTCAGATCTTGAGCATCATAGTTGCTCAGACCATCAGATATTTCCTCTAATAATGAAGAAATAGACCTCTTATTTGGTTTAGCAGCATCACACGATAGTAGTCTTACAACCATATTACTCAATATTTAATATATGATAAAATGTAATTTGAAGGTAACGAAATTAATATGAAACTAAACTTATCTCGATGCGGGATAGGAAACTTCTACATCTCGAGATTTTAGCGATTCGCTTTATCCGAAACTTTCATATTAATATCTGCAATCATTACTTCAATTCCACGTGTATCCTTAACTGAAACATGGCAGATCACATGATCGCAATGATCCCAATCCGTACCGCTTAGATTGCAAGTTGCGATTAGATTGGTTTCCGCCTTTTTGAGATATTGGACGCTCATGCCCCGAGGTATCCACCTCCGATGTTTTGGTATGCTTGCTTCCATCAATACACCACCAGCAAATTCACATAGATTGCACATGGCTATGGCATGTACGGTTCTGATATGGTTATGCAGCTTCCTTCGCTTTTTTAGGCTGACTTTTATCTTATTATGTTCTATGTTTTTGATCTGTGCACCAATGGAGTGAAAATAGGGGGACTTTCTAGCAATTGCATAGGAGAATAGCCGTTTGCCTAGAGGAAGAGATTTTGCCTTCTCATATAACTTTAATAAGTAATTCATCACTTGCTAAGGTAAAAAACTATTACCGAAACATACTTTTGTCTTCCAGGACTACGCAGGCATAGGTGTACATATTTCTATGAGTAAACCATTGGGATCGAGCAGATATCCTACTTTTTGACCCCAAGGTTTTTGCTGGATAGCTTCATAAGGTTTAGCCCCTTTAGATATGGCATACTCAAAATCTACTTCGATTTGGTCACTAATAAGTACTAGCTCCACTCCTATAGGTTTTTCTACTTTAGAAATAGAAGTAAATCCTCTCTTAAAATTCGAGTTCCCTAATGATATTGAGGCAAATGCTATAGTTGTTTCTCCCGTTATCAGCTCGCCATAATCTTTTTCTGGAGTCATAAATTTGATATCAAACTCAAAAGCATTTTTATAAAATTCCAAGGATGATTCAACATCCTCTACGTAGATTATGGTATAGCCGTATTTCATGCTGGAAATTACATATAAGTTACGTAATAAATGAGTCTGACTACAGAGTGTAATACAATTGTAGTTGTAGCATGGCGGATAAGATATTGTCAATAATTTTTTCAAGGCTCGCCTCGTCGAAGCGGGTCAAGGAAAAAACGTAGACATAGCCTAAGCTAGGGCGTTCCCGTAATTATCTGAATGTTAACGATGATATTGAAAAAGATATAATTATTCAAATTGTATAAATTAAAAAAGTAGCAGTAGCAAATGTAGCCCAATGATAATGGGCTGTCAGAATGACAAGATTCGAATCTGCAACACTACCGATATGCCCCAATAAACTATCAAGACTTAAGATCTATAAGGAATTTATGGCCCCTCTTTAAATAACCTTTAGTTCTAAACTTAGGGTATAGGATAAGTAGTTGAAGTGTATCGAATATATAAAAGACCGGTTGCTAGCCTTTCCAGTAATTTCTATATGAATCGAATGGTATCTAAGAAGTTTTTCGATGAGATCTACTGAAGTAGCACTCTCGTTGAATTACTTAAACTTTTCAGAAAGCAAGAAGTAAGTAATATTCTACATCAATAAACAAAAAAGGAGCTACAATTTAATGTAACTCCTTGATTTTCAGTGGTCGGGGCGGCAGGATTCGAACCTGCGACCCCCTGCTCCCAAAGCAGGTGCGCTAACCGGACT
>JAHDGW010000295.1 GCA_020631635.1 Saprospiraceae bacterium | reverse complement strand
ACGGGCTACTCAGAGTTTGGTGTAATCAAGAAACAGGATAGTCTAATCTTCTCAGCACTTAAATTTGAGCGCAAAAATGATGACTTCATACCAGAGCGGGTATATGCTAAAGTCCTTGTTTCTGTTGATGGAAATATTGCCGAGGAGCTCAGCAATATGAACAAAGAAGAAGTACATACCGCTCATACAGCTTTCAATACAGATGCTACAGTGATGTACTATACGCTTTGCGATTACATGAATGGTGAAGATATAAGATGTGATATCTATCGTAGGACATACCGTAGTGATGGTTCTCTTGGAGAGGAAGAGAAGCTACCAGATTTTATCAATAGTGATGCTTTTACTACTACTCAACCCAATATAGGTTTGGATTCGGACTCTGGAAAGGAGATTCTATATTTTGTATCGGATAGACCTGGTGGAGAAGGAAAACTAGATATCTGGTACTCCATAATTGACGCAGAACTAGGCTTTACAGAGCCTATTAATTTAAGCGCAGTCAATACATTAGAAAATGATATAACTCCATTTTTTCATCAAAAAACCAATACTTTATTTTTTAGTTCAGAAGGATATCGTGGTATAGGTGGATATGATATTTATAGATCGGGGAGAGTAGCAGATGGGTTTTATGATAAACCCGAGCATCTTACTTATCCTACCAACAGTAGTTATCATGACATCTATTATACACTAAGTGAGGAGACCGATACGGCATACTTTTCATCTAATAGAGAAGGTTCTCTTTTTATAGATGAAGGACAAGAAGCTTGTTGTTTTGATATATATGAAGTGGCTATTGAGAAGATTTTGATCAATTTGAATGCACTTACATTCGATAGTAAAACCTCGAGTCCTCTAAGTAACACTAATGTAAGACTCGTAGATCCCAAATCGGGCAATGATCTCATGAGCTATTTAAACCCTGACGCTAATGATCATTATTTTGAACTCGTAAATGGTGAGGATTACATGGTGATAGCAGAGCGACCAGGCTATACCTCTGATACGATTCAGTTTAGTACTGCTAAAATGTTTAAGTCTCAAGACCTCACAAAAAAGTTATTTTTAGATACGGATAAAGTAACCTTGGATGTCCTGACTTTCAATGCCCTGACCAATGCAGCTCTCATCGGTACTACAGTTACTTTATTGGAGCTAGGACCGAATGGAGAATCAAAAGTTATTACGAATAGTGAAGGAAACGACTTTAGATTTATGGTAGAGCCCGGAAAGACGTATAAGATAACTGGAACTAAATCAGGACTAATATCAGCCAATACTACATTTACTGTACCATCAGATCCAACATCCACTACCATTACTAAATCTCTTTACCTAGGAAATATAGGAGTGTATTTACCAGTCAAATTATACTTTGACAATGATAGACCTGATCGTCGCACCCTTCGTACAAATACTAAAAAAACGTATACGGATACATATCATCCATATTATGCTCTTAAGCCAGAGTACATGAATAATTATGCTCGTGGTTTTAGAGGTGATGATAAAAATATTGCCAAGACTAAGGTAGAGCGCTTTTTTGAAGATGAAGTAAAGCAAGGTTTTGATCAGATGAATGCCTTTATAGAAAGCTTAGCTAATGCTCTAAAACAAGGTATACAAGTGGAACTTACCGTTGGTGGGTTTGCTAGTCCGAGAGCTCAGTCCAATTATAATTTGGCCCTTGCTCAACGTAGAATTGCTACCGTTCAAAATGAACTTTATAAATATAATGATGGCTTTTTCGTCAGCTATATGAAATCTGGTCAGTTATCGATTCAAGACATTTCATATGGTGAAAAACTTGCTCCTCGAGATATAAGTGATAAGCTTAACGATAGAGTACGATCAGTATATAGTGTAGAAGCATCGAGAGAACGTAGAGTAGAAATACTCAGTGTAAAATTCCCTAAATAATCAAAAGAGGATGTCAAATATTATGAATAATCAGATAATGAAATATTGCATAGGATACTTCTCACTATTTTGTTTAGTGATGCTATCCTCTTTAGATATGCATGCCACTCACATCGTAGGTGGCGATATATCATACCAATGCCTTGGTGATGATAATTATGAAATCACCTTGACGATACGTAGAGACTGCGAAAATGGACTACCTCAAGCGGACTTTGATGATCCTGTATCCATTGGAGTTTTTGATCCAGTATTTGGTAATTTATTGACCAAGTATGGTAGTTTCGGGCAGATATTTATTCCATTTTCAGAAGCAGATACATTACACGAGACGATCGTAAGTGATTGCGGCTTTATCGGCTCTCAAGTATGTGTAGAAGAGACCACCTACAAGACTGTGGTCAAGCTGCCATATCGCCCACGAGGATTGATTTTGGCTCATCAAAGATGCTGTAGAAATATAACATTAAACAATATCGTTGATCCATTGGCAACGGGATCTACTTATTATATTGAAGTAACTCCAGAGGCCTTGACAGAGTGTAATAGTAGCCCCTCTTTTGATGATTGGGCTGACTTGTATATTTGTGCTAATCAAGATTTGAGTTTTAGCTTAAGTGCTACCGATATTGATGGTGATTCATTGGTGTATAGATTATGTACTCCTAGTACAGGTGCCGATGCCTCAGATCCTATGCCTCAGCCGCCGAGCCCTCCACCATATGGTGATGTACAATTTTCTTTTCCATTTACTTTGGACAATATGATGGGTGGTGTTCCTCTTCAAATCAATTCGGAGACTGGGCAACTTACAGCCAATCCTAATCTTGTGGGTCAATACCTCATAGGTGTTTGCGTAGATGAATATCGTAACGGCAAACTAATGTCTTCTGTGAGAAGAGACTTTGAGTATAATGTACGGGTATGTAGTGTCGGTCCTGAGGCTAGTTATGTAGTAGATCCTCCATATTGTGGCACATCAGAAGTTAGTTTTGAAAATACTAGTACAGACTCCGATAGTTACATATGGTATTTTGATTATCCATCTACAGATCCTGCCTTTACGAGTACCGAGGTAAATCCAACATTCAATTTTCCAAGTTCTGGATTATATAATGTTAGGCTTGAAGCCAAAAGAACAATAGATGGTTGCGTAAGTAGCTTTAGTAATGTCATTGCCGTAAGCACTACAGAGCTAGATGCTGAAATTGAATCTAATATTACAAAATGTGATGGCAATACAGTTACCCTAGAGCTTAGCAGCCCAACAATAGATAATGACCCTGTATTTGACGTGATTTCTTACCATTGGACTATCGAGCAAGATGGAACTATTACCACATTAAGCGGTCAATCTATTGATGTTGACATCTTATCTGATATGCCTGTAGAGGTCTCCTTAACCGTGACGAGCTCTAGTGGCTGCTTTGATACTGAAATATTAAACATTACTAATAGTGGAGAAAACTATAATGCCAATTTCACAAGTACTTTTATTGACTGTAAAGAAGGAGGATTCGTAATAGAATTTAATGATATCTCAGAAAACACTCCATTGACAACAACTGCTTGGAACTGGACAATTGTAGATAACGGAAATACCATTATTTCAGATCAACAGTCTTTCGAAGCAATTTTGATTGATCCGAGATCTGCGACCGCTTTACTAGAAATTACCTTGAGTAATGGATGTAAGACCGATCTATTTTTAGACAATCTAGCAGTTTCTGACTTTCCCGTCATAGACTTTGACGTAGAAGTTGCCTCCTGCGACAATACTGAACTGATTATGAGCTTTAGTGATAGCTCTGATCATGGAAGTCTCATACCCGTTTCATTTGATTGGACTATTGTGAGTGATAGCGGATCTACTATAAATTTATCAGGAAGTGATGTAAGTCAAGCCTATATTCCTGGTGAAATTTTAGATATTAACCTAAGCGTCACCTATAATAATGGCTGTATCATTTCTACGGACAAAAACGATATCGATATAAATAATGTAATTACTCCAACATCATTTGTAAATGAACTTAAGAATTGTAATTGAGCTCAGACT
>JAHDGW010000294.1 GCA_020631635.1 Saprospiraceae bacterium | reverse complement strand
AAGAGGGGAAAAAGTTACCATCGGCATCTCTGAATACGGTGATGTAATATTCATCTGGATGGAGGTATGTTGTTTTATAAAAATCTTCAGTACCCATCACGGTAATGGTACGAATTACTTGAGTATTTAAACTTTCAAAATCGACCACTCCTTGTTCATTGACGATTGCTTTTTTTGAGATATATAGCAATAGATTCTGATTTTCAAGACTCAGGTCTCGTTGTATATTGATCGTAAGATCACTCAAGTGACCATGCTGAGATTTTGGGAAAGGATCATCACTTTCTTCCAAATACAAGGCAGAATCTGGATCAATGAGACTACTAAATGAACTTCCAAAGTTAACCTCTGAGTCGGTAGTTGGAAATGAAAACTGTTCTCTAGCTGCATCCGCAAAGCTTGGGTTTTGATTTACCCCTTTAAAGCCCATATGATGAATAGGTTCATCCAAGCTTCCACTATTGTCTTTATATGCATCGAAATAGAGTGTATCTTGCTCAAATCGAAACTCCATGTATGATCTCTTGACTCCGCCTACAGCATCTACCAATCGGTAGTACGTAGCCTGATCCGTCTGCTCATATTCATCCAAGACAAAATACGTTGCTCTATACTGAGGACCAAGCCAACCACCATTACGGGCCATGATCTGTTGTTTACCTTGGTAGTCAGCAATAAAAACCGAGGTAATGATATTTTGATTTGTAGCTCCCTCGTATATTGAGTGTAAGTGGCTTCCTGAAATAGGTCTAAAATCAAATGCAAACCAGTCAAACTTACCAAAAGCTGTTTCATTTTCACCGATCCAATGTCCCATGAGGTCATTAAGTAGCGTAAACCCTTTGATATCTGTGTCCGTCGTATTATCCATAGGTTCTGATTGTCCACAGCTCATACTCAATGATAGCATAAGGATTGAAAGGGAAAGGGTAGGTTTCATATCTAGCTAAATTTCAGGATAGATAACGTCGTGAGATTTAATTTTCTTATTTATTTGTAAGAAAACTCATAGAACATGCATCTATATTTCACATCCTTATAATCATCATAATAGCAAATGCTATATCCATAATTCTAACAACTTAATCTATCTTTAGTGGTTTGATTTTATATTAATAACTGTACTTATGGATACTATTGCAGATGACTATATAGAGATAGTAGGCGCCAAGGAAAATAACCTCAAAGACATCAGTCTCAAAATACCTCGCAATCAGCTTGTAGTCATCACAGGTCTGAGTGGTAGCGGTAAGTCATCCCTTGCATTTGATACCATATATGCGGAAGGTCAGCGGCGATACATAGAGACCTTCTCGGCATATGCTCGCCAGTTTTTGGGAAAGATGGATCGGCCGGAGGTAGAAAAAATTAATGGCCTTAGTCCTGTAATCAGCATCGAGCAAAAGACGACCGCTTGGAATCCTAGATCGACCGTAGGTACCACTACAGAAATCTATGATTTTCTGAGATTGCTCTATGCTCGTATCGGGGAGGCTTACTCTTTTGATTCTGGTAAAAAGATGGTGAAATTTACCGAGGAGCAAATCATACAACATATCCTTGAGCAATATGCGGGTAAAAAAATCATGATCTTATCTCCGCTAGTACGTGCTCGTAAAGGGCACTATCGAGAGCTTTTTGATCAAATCAGAAAGAAAGGATATACCAAAGTACGGGTAGATAAAGTGGTCATAGATCTCCGACCTGGTATGCAGATCGACAGATACAAAACCCATGATATAGAAGTGGTCATAGACCGTATCAAAGTACAAGATGATAAGCGAGATCGTATTGCTTCATCTATACAGATCGCTATGAAACAGAGCAATGATTTCATCATGATCATGGATGTAGATGCACAAGAAGTAAAACCCTTCAGTAAGAGACTTATGGACCCAGATTCTGGGGTTTCATACGAAGAGCCGTCTCCTAATACCTTTTCTTTCAACAGTCCCTATGGTACTTGCAAGCATTGTAAAGGCCTAGGAAAGCAGCATAAGGTAGACATGGAGAAAGTCATCCCCGATGATAAACTAAGTCTCAATGATGTAGGTATCAAACCCTTTGGCGAAGTACGTGATAACTATACTTTCAAACAACTCCGTGCCATTGCGAAACGCTATAAATTTTCCTTTGCTACACCTGTGAAAGACATTCCAAAAGAAGCATTGAACATCATGTTGCAAGGTGGAGATGATAGTTTTGAGATGAGCCTCCGTGGCAGTAAGCACGACTTTATCTATAATCTCGCATCAGAAGGCGTCGTCAATATGCTCGAGCGCTGGTACCGCGAGAGTAGCTCCGAAAAAATCAGACGATGGGCAGAAGAATTCATGACCATAGTTACTTGTCCAGAATGTGATGGCTACCGTCTACGTAAAGAATCTAGACACTTCAAACTTGGCGAAAAGCATATAGGAGAACTTGCCACCATGGATCTCTCGGATTTACAAACATGGTTTGCGGATATCGAATCTGTACTCGATGAAAAACAAAAGACCATCGCCAAAGATGTGATCAAGGAGATCCGTTTACGATTAGGTTTCCTACTGGAAGTGGGGCTAGACTACCTCAGTCTCAATAGACCTACTCGTACCCTCTCCGGTGGAGAATCACAACGTACTCGACTAGCTACCCAAATTGGTTCGCAATTGACAGGTATCACTTATATTATGGATGAGCCCTCAATCGGGCTGCATCAACGTGATAATCAACGACTCATCACTGCATTGAAAAATCTCACCACCATAGGAAATACCGTACTGGTGGTAGAGCATGATAAGGATATCATGTTGGCCTCTGACTATCTCATCGATCTCGGACCAGGAGCTGGTAAGCATGGTGGTGAACTCGTATCTCAAGGTACACCCGCCGAATTCCTTAAAAACGGTGGATTGACCGCGGACTATCTTGATGATAAACAAAAAATAGAAGTACCTGAAAAACGAAGAAAAGGAACAGGCAAATACCTCAAACTCTCCGGCGCAACAGGTCATAATCTTAAAAATGTAAACCTTAAAATACCGCTCGGCATGCTGACCTGCGTAACAGGTGTAAGCGGTAGCGGAAAGTCAAGCTTGATCAACAGTACGTTATACCCTATACTGCGTCAGCATTATTATAGAAGTACTCAGCGACCACTGCCGTATAAAAAGATAGATGGCCTTGATCACCTAGATAAAGTCATTGAGATAGATCAATCACCGATAGGTCGTACTCCACGGTCTAATCCCGCAACTTATACAGGCGTATTTGGAGATATAAGAAAAATATTTACCGCACTCCCAGAGTCTAAAATAAGAGGTTATAAACCTGGTCGTTTTTCTTTTAATGTAAAAGGTGGACGATGTGAAGTATGCCAAGGTGCAGGAAAGCGAGTGATAGAGATGAATTTTCTACCCGACGTACTTGTAGATTGCGAGCAGTGCCTAGGCAAACGGTACAATAGAGAAACACTAGAAATCCTCTACAAAGGAAAGTCGATATCTGATGTATTGGATATGACGGTAGATGAGGCAGTAGAATTTTTCAAAAATATACCTTCGATATTCCGTAAGCTAAAGACCCTAAAAGAAGTCGGACTCGGATATATATCGCTCGGTCAGCAAGCTACCACTCTATCTGGAGGAGAGGCACAGCGAGTAAAACTATCAGAAGAACTCTCTAAACGAGCTACTGGTAATACCATCTATATATTGGACGAACCCACCACTGGACTTCACTTCCAAGATATCAAGCACTTGATCAATGTCATAGATCGACTAGTGGACAAAGGGAATACTGTAGTTATTATAGAGCATAACATGGATATCATCAAGGTGGCTGATCATATCATTGATCTGGGACTGGAAGGCGGCTACAGAGGTGGATCTATCTTATTTTCTGGTACTCCAGAAAAACTGATTAAAGATAAGACCTCACATACCGCCAAATACCTAGCACTGGAAATGTAGTAATAACGATGGATCAAGATGAAAAAGTGGTGGGTTAAGCATAAAGTCTAGTTAACCGATATA
>JAHDGW010000293.1 GCA_020631635.1 Saprospiraceae bacterium | reverse complement strand
AAATAAAGTTAAGGTGGTAAACATGACGATCCAATACACTAAGGTTGCTAACAGCCCTGAGCTAGATCTTTTGATACCGCCTTTTTTTAGGTAGCTATTGACACCTACTTTATCTGCAAGTGTATCAAACTTCACAGTTTTTAGTACTTTATAGATGGCCCACTTGATGATTTTAGCGATGATCCAGCCTATCAGTAAAATAATAAGTGCTCCTACTAGTTTAGAAGCAAAAGTTCCAAGGTTGCCAAATGTTTGAGTGAGTGACTCTTGAATGGCGGGTATTGGGTTAAGTTCCATGGTATAATTTTATTTAGATATAGTTAAATTAAAATGACAGGTTTTACCTGACTAGCTCTATTTAGACTATAACAACTGCTAGAAGTAACTATAATTGTTAAATAAAATATAATATCGAAGCTAAAGGGAATTGATTCTATGTTTTTTGGTGTTCCATCTCATGCCAAGCAAGGACTCCACCTAATAGATTACGTACATTTTTGAATCCATGACTAACCAATACTTGTTTTGCAGTATTACTCCTCATACCACTGCGACAGTGAATGACAATCTCATTTTCTTTATGTTCTTGTAGCTCAGGGATAGCATCTACAAATTGACCTAGTGGAATTAGCTTTGCACCAAGATTAAAACCTTGATATTCTCCAGGCTCTCTTACGTCAAGAAAAAGAAACTTTTCTTGATTATCCATTTTGATTTTTAATTCTTGGACGGTGATGTCTTTCATATCTATTTGATTAGTTGCAGTTAGACGGTCTTTTTTCGGCTACAGTTACATTGATATATTCTCCCTGAGTTAGGGTAGATATGCCGTCGGCTCGTGGACTTTGGTCTACGATGTAAGCTAGTTTTTCATTTTCAATTATTGCTCCTCCTACGCTACCTATTCGCAGGCTATTGAGCTCCAGATAGGTACGGGCTGTCATGAGGTCCATGCAGATGAGATCTTGTATTAGGACATTGGCACCTGAGTTTTTACTTATGACGAATGATAGTGTATCCCCTTTGCTGATCTCGACGTTATTTTTCTTCCCTACACGATCTACTATTTTTTTCCCCTTGTACCATACTTCTAGGATATGATTGGGCTCACCAGAGTCGTATTTTTGCTCTTTTACCTTGGCAAAGATGTCTTGATATTGAAGCTCTTTCTTTTTGCGGTCATAGTTATTTCCGTATAAAGTCGGTAGTGATTTGAGCATAATTTTATCAGCTGAGTATTTAGTCGTGGTAACATATACTTTCCTATTTTCTTTCACTTGAGAATCCGCAATAGGATTTTGGTTCAGAATAAGCCCTCCAGGCATACCAACTCGATGTACAGAGTCATTTACTATAATCTGAAAACTCCTGTTTTCTGCATCTTTTATGGCTTCATCTATGTGCTGAGATACGTAGTCGGGCATGGTAATCTTTTGACCATGGTTAGTATACATGCCCAGCCAGAGCAATACAATCCATACAATGATGGCAATAACCAGTAGTATAAAAAATAGATGTCTTAGTATGCGATTTTTGATCAATGAACGACCAAATTCTCTAATCTTATCGACTGTACTGTTGCTCTTTTTACTCATGTACTGCAAATTCTAAAATTTTATCAATAAAGTCATAAGGTTTGTACTGATTTAATGCAGCTTGATGAAAAATGCAGGTCGCTGGTGTCATACCAGGTAACGAATTTACTTCAATTATGATAGTTTCAGTATTAAGTTTTTCATCTACTCTAACAAATGCATCTATCCGTGCATAGCCTTGTACATCTAAAATTTTCGCCGCTCGCTCCAAGTCCTGTTTTACTTGCTTTACGATGTAATCGTACTCCTTCTTATTATTCCCTAATCTTGCAGGAGTAATATTTTGTCCTTCTCCTGCCAGAAATTTTTCTTCTAGTGATAATATTTCTCCTGTGGCTAAAGTTTCTGAGGGTTCAAGCATTTCATACACGACCTCACCAGTACTGTTGTAATGGGTCAGTAATCCGCAAGTGACTTCCATGAAACTTGAGGCGCCTGCTTTATGAATAAGACTTTCTATGAGCACTTCATCTTTTTGAGGAAATTCTTCATTTGCACCGATGCCCAAAGTTAATCTCTGCTGCATATCAAGTATTTCATAATCTCGAAATATAGCCTTTAGGTAATGTATAAATTGTTCTCTATTTTTAATCATAGATACCGCTGATGAACAGCCATCATCTACAGGTTTTACGATGAATGGGTAGGAAAAGCTTTTCTCTATTTGAGATATCGTATCATTAGTTGAATTTTGGTAATCGGATTTACCCAAAATGTACTGATCAGCGACTGTGAAGCCCTCTTTTTTTAATGTTTGTAGCGTATTGTATTTATGAATCGTAGTCTGAGAACTAGTAACTCCACTACCGTTGAATCGTATATTATATTTCTGTAGCTCGGCTTGTAGGCTGCCGTCCTCTCCTGGTCTACCGTGCAGAGCAATAAATACTCGATCTGTTATCTCAGATAGGGATGACAGTGGTACAGGTACCGGTGCCAATACTTGATTGGTGCCTAAAAATAATTGCATGATAGATCTAGCTTCTTCCTGAGTGGATTGCGTGATTTCATGTACTTCGAAATGCGCTATCTTGTCTGCAATATCGTCTGCATTATCTTTGAGCAATAGGCTGATAGGTACCTCATATAGTGCAAAGCCAATTTCGTTTTCTTCTTTTTTTAGAAAAAGTGGGATGGGCTTGTACTTAGAGGAGCTTGCTAGTTTTTCGTAGATATTTCTACCACTCTCGACTGAGATGTGCCGCTCAAATGAATATCCACCAAAGATGACACCTACAGGAATCTTATTTTGATTATCAGAAGAAGATAGCTTTAGCAATTGCTTTAGCGTATTGAAGATAGACTGATGACTATTACTAACACGACTATTTCTGATGCGATCTTGTATCGATGTGTATATAATATAACTGATAAACTGAGAAGGATTGAATCCAATTTCTGCTGCTTGATGAAAGAAAAAAGATGACGGTAGCATGCCCGATGTCGTATTGGGATCATTGAGAATAATATCTCCATTATGTTTATAAAAACCATCTATTCTGGCGTAGACATCGAATTTGAGAAACTCAAATAAACGTTTACATTCTGCTTTTACTTTTATGATTTCTTTGGATGGTAGCTCTATAGGCGTCACCTTTCTAGATAAGCCAGGTAGATATTTTGATTTATAATCATAGAGGTCCGAATTTTTTCTGATTTCTGTTGGTGGTAGAGCAATCGATTGACCATCAAGACCCTTGATGACCACGCATGAAAATTCTTTTCCCTTGATGAAAGATTCTATAATGACTTTAGATTCCGAGTCTTGGGCTTCTACTAAAACCTCTTGATGATCAGGAAATGTAAAATGCTCATCTAGATATAAGATTAGATCATCAGGATGGTATATCTTTTGGCCGGCTACAAAAAGTGGAAAACCAAGGCCGCTTCTAATATCAGAAATCTCTTGTGTAAACACAATTTTGTCTGCGGAGCTCAGTGGAGCCCATTGGTCGCGATGGATACGTTTTTGGAAAAAACCATACTCTATAGCTTCACGTAAGTCTTTATGAGACTCTTCTTGTAAAATACTCACTCCTATAGATGATCCTTGATTTGCAGGACGTACTACTAAAGGGAATTTTATTTCATTTTTTATTTTAGTATAAAATTCTAAAGAATTTATATGTTCGAGCTCATCACGTTTAATTTCTATGATATCAGGCATATGATATCCTGCTGTCTTCATGAGTGATTTCTGCAGTGATTTATCGATACCTGTAGCACATGCAAAAACTCCACTCCCTGAATATGGAATCTGATGAGATTCGAGTATCGCCTGTATTTGCCCATCCTCACCATAATTACCATGCAATGCGAGAAATGCAAAATCGATATGAGTACTCAGTTCGTCTAGACTTATTACGGTACCGATTTTACCAAGCATATCTAGATGGAGCGCTCTATCACCTTGTATACTTTCAGAAT
>JAHDGW010000292.1 GCA_020631635.1 Saprospiraceae bacterium | reverse complement strand
TATTGCTCTAAATGAGGTAAGCTCAGCAGAAGATATAATCAAGTCAAAAAGCTGATAGGAAGTTTTTTAGAGAATACCGATCAATACGATTATGATGCTTCCTTAGATGAGCAGCTAGCTAAGCTAAAGAAGGCATTTGCTTCAAGGTCTATTTATTCTGATATCCAATCGAAGTATCTTGGACACTCCAAAGAAGTAAAAGAATTAGTAAGGAAAGACAAAGGAGAAAAATATGCAACTTGCAAGAGGTTTATCTCATCTAAATCCATGAAAGACTGCAAGTCTTGTATAAAATCTATCCATACATCAGATAGCAGATTAGGTGTAAGAAATGCTGATAGAATAATAGAATCACTATCTATGCAATATCTAAATGCCGAGTATTCTGATATCAAATACAAAGAAACTAAAGCACCTTTTGAGGCTTTTTTATATTCTCTGAACCAAAATGAAAGTTGGTTGCATAAAGATGCTATTACAACATATCGCAGATCGGCTAATGATAAACTAGATGAGATAATCGGGGAAGAGCTCAAAATCATTAATGAACTAGACGACATCTACAAGTATGTATCTGTTGGAGAGTACTACATTGATGATCAGGATGGTGATGATCTTAGCTGGTGGCAGTCCGTATCTTCAGTAAATATGAATATTGAGAATAGAAATGTATTCTTGTCTGGACTTGTGACGAACTATGGGACAAAGACTAAAAAAATTAAAGTCATAGGTTCAGTCAATGTTCGAGAAAAAAGCAAAAACATGTGGGGAGCCCAGAATAAAATAATCCCTAAATCTGGGGAGTATTACGCAGAAGTTGAACCAGGTAAATCTGCACGGTTTGTCATCATGACGGAGTATACCAGCAAGGCAAAAAATGAACAAATCTTTTTTTGGGGAGAAAATAGTTATAACGTCTATATAGATCGAGATGCTCCTGCTAAAATAGAGCTGGAATACTATGACGGTACTATAAGCCCAAGCCTAATAAATAGACAGCAAGAGCTAGTCAATGCATATCAGCGTACTGGAAATGTAGAAACGCGTAAAACACAATGGGAAAACCGATATATGAAATCAGACTATGCCACAGCATCAGATATAGAATTTGAGTATGGTGAATGGACTACCAGTGGCGGCTGGTTTGATAATCTACCTACAGACGCTACTCGTGCCAAAAAAGTAAAATTTCAATGCCCACAAAATAGCAATCGCCCAGGCGACTACCAAAACCTTTGGATAGGCACTACCAAATCTGGTAAATATGTCCTAGACCTCAATGTTTGTGGTCTTTTCTCCAACCCCAAGCTCAACAGCTTTAGCGAGGCACAGGACAAGCTAGTTGATTGCACTTGCTATTGATAAGTGCTTACAGTAGTTAATACATATGTAAAAATCATATATAATCACCTTTAATGCGCCTGTTACTTAGAAATAATATGTGTCTACTAGTAGACACATATTTTTAAAAGGTTTATTACAATCAAAACTTAACTAAGGGGATGGTCCTTAACCTCTCCGTCCCGAAAAACTGATCTGAGCTATGAGATTTTGTTTCATTTTGTATCTGATGTTTTTTTGATCAACTGTCTTGACTCACAAGATTGCGTTGATTCCGACTTTGAAGATGGTTCGTGTTCGTTGCTAAAAACATATTATATTGGAGAAAATTCTTACTCTCCTACTCCATGTAATTCGTTCTTCATTAATCCTAAAAAAGATTGTGATTTAAAAAGTGGTGATAGGGATATTAAATTCTCAGAGTTTTGTAATAGTTGCGGTTCTTCGGTGAGAGTACCATTAATGGTGCACTACGACTCTGATATAGGGGCTGACTTGGCTGATGAATTAGAAGATATTTTAGATAAAACGAATGACATTTTTTTAAACAACGGAGTTCCTATCGAGTTTTTCATTCAATTTACTAATGACGACTTTGATGCGATATCTGTAAATATTGGTGTAGAGTGCTGTAACCCATCGGATAATTCAATCTTTTACCCAAGTTCTTTTGGTACAAATAATCCAGATGTAATCAATATCTATTTAGTTGATGAGTTGACTGGTTCTTCAGTTGATGAGTTCGGCAACTGTGGTCCATCTGCGCAGGCCTGTGGATTTGCTTATTGGACATTTTCAAATTGGGCAATTATAGATTATGAAAAAATTCCATCTCAAGGAACTTATACATTAGATCAATCAGGTTGGCTTTTTGCACATGAGATTGGCCATATTCTTGGATTGTATCATCCATTTGTGAATCAAGTGATTGGATTTACATCTGGTCTTGATTGCACGGGTGATGATGGTATTTCTGATACACCTTTTGATGCCAGCGGTACTAATCCACCTATATGCTCTGCATTTAACTTTATGGATTATGGTTCATGTCCACTGTTAAATACTATAATTACAGAATGTCAACGAGCAAAAATGCTTGACGTCCTATTCAGTTGCAGAAATGACTTATGTTTTGAGCCAGATATACCAGACGTTCTTTTTGATGTATCTTACCTTACAAATAATCAAGCTTACTTTGAATCCACAAGTTGCGATAACTACTCGTTTAAATCTAATCTTACACTTAATAAGAATAGATCTAATTCTGGTAATTGTACTGTATGGGAATATGCCGCATATAATCCAGTAAATGGTAATATCTCACCATTTCTTTCTTTAAATCAGGGACAACCTACAGACTGTATTGATTTATCTGGAATTGCCCTAGATGGCCAAATCTACATAATTAGAGTAGTTGACCAAGTTGCATATAATCAAGAATGTGAAAGTGAACCATTTTTATTTGTGCTAATATTTGATGACGACTATTTAGGGTGTTCGCCTTCGACTTGTGGTTCACCAGTTCAAGGTTGCTTAGACTTGAAATCAATTGACTGTAATGCTGATGATACGTATAATATTGAAGTAAGTGTAAACCCTATTGACCCCAATGTGACACCTTGTAGGTTGGTGTTATTTGATAATGATACGTATGGAGGGTATGGTAGTAGTTTCTTTGCAACGCCATTAGCAACAATTGATAATATTGTATCAGGTACATGTTATGAATTTACAAATCTATCACCCTTTATTAATTATGGTGTACAAGCTATAATAGATGACCCAAATACTGGTGATTCGTGCGAAGTAGAAGGCTCGGGTAGTGGCGGATCCAGTAACAATAGTTGTGGTAATTCATGGGAAAACTTGATTGTTCCACCTCAAGATTGTCAATTTCACGGCTCAGCACCTTTATGTGCACCAGCATCCAATATTCAAGCACAACAAGTAGGCTCTAATATTGAAATAAGTTGGACCAATTCTCCTGATGCAATCAATTATGATATATGTTATGGAAGTACTTCAAGTAGCTTAAGTTGTATGTCATCTACAGTCTCACCTATCCAAATACCAATCAACAGTTTAGACAACTGTCAAAACAGTTTCTATTATCAAGTCAATACTTATTGCAATAATAATTTGTATACTCCTTCTACCAATTATTTATTGGATGTTACAACTATAGCGGAATGTACTTTACCCTGTGGATTTAATTCACCTAATGTATTTTCAATTGATTGTACTGGTAATCCTACTTACGTTGGATTAACCTTACAGATATCCGATATATCTCATGACTTTGAGGTCGATGGTGGTGAGGGTGTTACATCATCATTTCAAACTGGTGTTGGTGCTATTGTCATTCCAAGCATACCTGTTGATGTTAATAATGGTGAAATTTGTTTGTTAATCACAGATACTACAGCTGGCTGTAGTACCGAACTTTGTTTTGAAGAAGTTTGTGATTGTGAGGTAAATCAATCAGAGCTGGATATAGTCTGTCTTCCTGAGGGTGGTTTTTTGGTAGATATTTATAATATTCCGGATAATGCACCTTATACAATCTTTGATAATCAGGGAAATTCTTATTATGCAGTGTATGATGATTATGTAACTTTCCCCAATTTATTTGACGGATTTTGTTATGACACTGATATATTTATTCTTAGTAATTTGACAATTACAAT
>JAHDGW010000291.1 GCA_020631635.1 Saprospiraceae bacterium | reverse complement strand
ATAATTATTCTCGCTCAAAAATCACTTGTATACCATCAACAGGAGTATTATCAAAATACATATACTGTGGGCAAAAAATCTCTTGCTGCAACGTAAAATGAAAAGGTTCGGTATAGAGTAGCCAAGTGCTAGAACCAAAAATATCTACCGACTCTACGATATCCCAATTGAAATCTACATTTTCTTCAATATTACCTGACTCCAATCTTTCAGAATATTCTAGTCTTCCTGTACCATCATCACGTAGATCAAGATCTGCTTCTACCTCGCCAAATGGTATACAGAATCCGCAGTCTATATAGATCAACTGCCAGCAGCCAACGATGTCATCCAAAACATCTTCTCGATCATCATATCGATCATCATAACATTCATCTTTTACATCTTCAACATCTCCCACATCTAAGTAAGATGGGTCGCTGCAAGAAGATATAAACATCGATAACGTACTAAGAAATATAAGGATATAGATAGACTTGCTATTCATTGGCATGGTTTCCAAATAAAACGGCGTCTATGGATAAATTGTAACTTGGTATAGTCTTAAAAAACCATTAATCTTTATTCGCCAACTGGCCACATGCAGCGTCTATATCTTTTCCCCTAGATCTCCTCACGGTGACAGTTACACCATGGTCTGTCAAATACTGAGCAAAATTATCTAATCGATCCTGTGCCGACTTGACAAAATCGACCCCTCCGATAGGGTTATATTCTATAATATTGACCTTCACTGGAAATCTTCGACATAGTTTAGCCAAATTTTTAGCGTCCTCGATACTATCATTAAAGTTGTCAAATGTGATGTACTCATAACTGATGCGATTACCTGTTTTTTCGTAAAAATATGAGATAGCATCCATCAAGACCGCGAGATTATTTTGCTCATTGATAGGCATGATAGAATCCCGCTTGGCATCATCCGCCGCATGTAGGCTTAGCGCTAGATTAAATTTTACGTTATCATCGGCAAGTTTTTGGATCATTTTGGCAATACCCGCTGTACTTACCGTGATCCTTCTAGGTGACATACCTAAGCCCGATGGGCTCGTGATTTTTTCAATACTACCCAATACGTTTTTATACGCCAACAGAGGCTCCCCCATACCCATGTATACAATATTCGTGATCGGATGATCATATTGCTTCAGGCATAGATCATTCACTTTCTTGACTTGATCATAGATCTCTCCTGGCTCTAGATTTCGTATACGTTTCATCCTCCCTGTGGCACAAAAACTACAGGTCAGGCTACATCCTACTTGGCTCGAGACACATACGGTATATCTATTTTCACGTACCACAGGTATGAGTACAGACTCGATAAGATGTCCGTCATATAGCTTGTATCTGAGCTTGATAGTACCATCATTACTGTATTGTACTTTATCTTCAGTAATGGTACGTATTTCGTATTCACTAGCTAATGTATCTCTGAATGTCTTAGATAAATTAGTCATCTCATCGATATGATCTACGCCCTTATTCCAGAGCCATTCATATATCTGTTTGGCTCTAAACTTGGCTTGCCCCATCTCCACAAGGGTTGTAGATAGATCATCCAGACTAAGTTTTCGTATATCTTTTTTATTTTCCAGAGATGCTTCTTTTGATTGCAAAAGTACATGATTATTTACATCCTTAAGAAATCATTTTGTAAGCAAGAATATAGAGCAATTTACGTTATGTATCTTTAGCTATTCGATATGGAGATATATAAGCAACGGTCGTGGTGGAAACTTTTACTTGGAGTTGGTGGCATTGCTATCATTATAATCACATTACTCTATTCCAATTACTTGGCACGAGAGCTAGAAAAAAGTGAACAAAAAAACCAGCTTATCTACCTGAAAGCATTGGAAGAAAGTCAAGACTTAAGTGACTTAAATCAAGATATTGGACTTTTGGATACGATATTACAAGCTTTTGATTTGCCTGTAATATTAGAAGATGAGGATGGAAATCTAATATCCGAAGCATGGAGCCCGGAAGAAAATGAAGATCAAAAATTTCTTAACCGTAAAAAGCAAGAATTTTTGGATTCTGGGAAAAAGCCATTAGAGGGCACAGGTTATGCGAGGTATTTTTATTTTTTCAACTCAGAACTTAGGGGAAAAATCACATACTTTCCACTCGTACAGGCGCTGATGGTAGCTATGTTTATTGCTTTAGGCTACTATCTATTCAGCACTTCTAGACGAGCAGAACAAAATCGAGTATGGGCCGGTATGGCCAAAGAAACTGCTCATCAGTTGGGTACTCCCATAAGCGCCATCATAGCTTGGATAGAACATCTCAAACTTAATGCAGAGAATGATCCCGAGCAGCAAGAGATCATTCAAGAGCTTAGAAGTGATGTAGGCAGACTAGAGCTTATTGCCGATCGATTTTCAAAAATAGGATCAGCACCAAAACTACAATCTGAAAATATCTATGAGCAGCTAGAGCATGCACGTAAATACATGCAGCGTAGAGCTAGTAAACGAATGAAATTCGATTTTCAAACAAGCGCTACTCCTCTATATGTTCAGATCAATCCGCATCTTTTTTCATGGGTAGTCGAAAATCTCATTCGTAATGCTCTAGATGCCATGGGAAGCGAAGGCACCATTGCGACACAAATTTATACAGAGAATAATTATGTTTGCATCGACTTATCAGATACTGGAAAAGGAATCGCTTCTTCACAATTGAAGACGGTTTTTCAACCGGGGTTTACAACTAAGAAAAGAGGATGGGGACTAGGCCTATCGCTAGCGAAAAGAATAATTGAAGAATATCACCAAGGTAAAATTTATGTCAAACAATCTAAACTTGAGGAAGGTACTACTTTCACTATCAAGCTCCTTAAGGTTTAGTGTTGTTCTTGTACTATTATGTGTTGGGTATAGTGCCTTATCACAATCTATACCTATACTTATATTAAATGAAGATGATGAGCCTTTTATAGGAGCTCAAGTTTTTTCTGACAATTCTCTTTTGACCACCACAGATCATGAAGGGCAATGTTATATCCCAGATCAATCCACCATATTTCCGATCAGCATCTATGCATTTTCATATGAAGAGCTCATGATAAGTTATGATGATCTTATGTCGATAAAGGGTAATACCATCAAGCTTGTACCAAAGGCAGCCATGCTAGAAAACATCACTGTAGTCGGTCGTACTAATACCCCAAGTGATAAGATACCTTACCAAATAGAGCGTATCCAAAAAAAAGAGATACAGAGAAAACAATCTCAAACATCAGCCGATGCATTGACTAAAAATGCCAATGTCTATATTCAAAAATCGCAAATGGGCGGCGGTAGTCCAATCGTCAGAGGATTTGAAGCGAATAAGCTACTCCTCGTGGTGGATGGTGTCAGGCTCAATAACGCCATCTATCGTAATGGTCACCTACAAAATGCCATCACCATAGACCCTTCTATGCTCGAACAGATAGAAGTACTCTATGGGCCAGGATCACTCAACTATGGTAGTGATGCATTGGGTGGAGTGATACATTTTAGGAGCACAGACCCGAGTCTCAAAGTCGGTAAATTTCAAAAATCATTAACAGCCAACAGTACCCTAAGATGGTCAAGTGCCAATCAAGAACAACATGCACATATAGATATCAACTATGGAAGTAGTCGGTGGGCTAGTTTGAGTTCGCTGAGTTATAGTAAGTTTGGTGACCTTAGATCTGGCACCCGACAAGATGATCGATTCCCAGATTTTGGTTTGCGTAATAATTACATAAGTACGATAAATGGCATAGACGAAATCATCCAAAATCCAGACCCATATGTGCAGGTAGGTACGGCGTATGAGCAAGTAGATCTATTGCAAAAATTTAAATTTCAGATCAATCAGTATTCAAATCTTGTAGTCAACTTTCAATATTCAAATTCATCAGACATACCTCGCTATGACCGTCTCATAGAAACATCGGATGATCAAGAACTAAAGTTTGCTGAATGGTACTACGGTCCTCAACGACGTATCATGGCTTCAGCACGATATACACTAGATATAGACCATTTACTATTTGACCGCG
>JAHDGW010000290.1 GCA_020631635.1 Saprospiraceae bacterium | reverse complement strand
AGCTTTTAAATTTTCAGTAAGCTCAAATGGCTTATTGTATGGAATGATTTCACAGAATACCTCTAGCTCTCTCAGTCTCCTTGCAATCAGCTGAGTATACTGCGATCCGAAATCAAGAATTAGTATCTTATCTATCATGACTGCAAATATAGTCAAGTATAGAAATCTACCTCATATATGAAATTTTAAATATGAAAAATGAAAAGCTTTACTATAACTCTAATAGTCCATCAGGTAACTCCAAATAAATTGCCCGCTCATCTTCAGATATAGAGCGTATGAATTCTTGATGAAAAGGAATGAGCGATATTCCAGATTGCCGCTTTACCACAAGCATAATCTGCTGAGGGTATTCTTCTATATCCTCAATATGTCCAATGTTTTCTTCATTGTTAAAAATGGACCAACCTATAAAGGTATCTGCTTTAGACTGAGGTTTAACCTCATGAATATCTTGCTCGGACAGGAATAATTGCCTCGGATATATATCGGCCCAATACTCCTTATCGTTGATGGTATCAAATTTGACAAGTCCTTCGCTAAGCCTCGACCTAGACTTATCCAAAAAATAAGGTACTAGTGAACCTTTATGAACGGCAAATACTCCGGGTGCAGTTTTAAGATCTTTGAGATAATGATCATCTATCGTACAAATCACCGTACCATCATAACCTTTGGTTTTTGAAATTTGGGCCACTGAAATATAGCCTCTTGTCACATGAGAGATAGCATCCATATAATTAGTTGCTATAGCTGAGTAGTCTCATCTCCATGGTATATCCTTGCTTTGCTCTATCTAACCACGGTAATGAGCTATCACAATCGCTAGATCTGCAGTCCAATACCACTTCGTTTTTATAGATTAGTCCTACATCTTTTGCATACCACTCATTTCTATCTCTAAAGGAGATGCTATTATTAAATTCTGAACCCACTGCAATACTTACCACCTCGTCATATGATACACCTTCAACGATCCGTGAGCCAGTCGTATTGACGATAGCTTCATTGTTGGTATATGGCGTCATAATTTCGCCTCCTATGGTAACATCTATCATATTATCAAAAAGTGCATATGGAGCCCATGTACTTCCTTCTTGCACTGGAGCTTGTAGCTTTACAAACTCAAGATTTTCTTCTGTCTTAGTGATTCTATTACCGTTGCGAGATACCGTCCATATATCGGTTACTTGCCAAGGATCATTTTCTGACTTTCTCAATGATCTCGTCAAAACATAGTCTTCTGTCAAATTGGACTGAAGTTGTTCTGTAATCTGCTCTTTGACAAAAGTAGTGCTCGTATCTCTTGATATACCTCCTTGTAGATAAAGAGTGGAGTCTACAGCATAGATCCATGTATTTCCTATCTGAAGCGGATAGAAGCTATTGCTTTCTTCGAGATTGCTAGGGATAGACTCTTCTCTACATGCACTAAAAATAAAAAGAACTGCAATACCAATATAGATTAATCTCATATAGCCTGATTATCAATTTAATACAAATATCAATAAAAATTAATTTGAATCAAAGTTGATATTCTAAAGATTAAAGACTTTTCATAATTATACCACCACCTACGACATCATCGCCCTCATAAAATACAGCTGATTGTCCGGGAGCAACACCTCTTACGTTGGCATGAAATTCAACTTCAATATCATTACTACCTTTAACGTGAGATACCGTACTCATAGTACCTGGATCATTATATCTTACTTGAGTGACAAACTCTTTATCATCGACAATACGATCATATTTTAAGAGATTAGTTTTACCGATTACCGCTCCATTTTTGAGCAATTCACTCACAGGACCTAGTCGAACTTGATTTTTATCTGCAATTATCTCGGTGACATACATAGGTTCCCCAAATGCTTGCCCGAGACCTTTTCGCTGTCCTATTGTAAAAAATGGATACCCTCGGTGAATTCCTATTTTCTCGTTAGCGGCATTAACAAACTCTCCTCCATTGACTCTCTCTTCTAAGCCCTCAACCCTCCTACTCAGAAAACCACGATAGTCATTATCGGGTACAAAACAGATTTCATAGCTCTCTCCCTTCTTGGATAGCTCATCATACCCGTAGTCTTTGGCTAGTTGTCTCACTTCTGTCTTATTATATGGACCCAATGGAAACTGAGTCCGACCGAGGCATTCTTGAGATAATCCCCATAATACATAAGACTGATCCTTCTTAAGGTCTTTACTTTTGGTGACAAATTTTCTACCGTTTAGCTCATTTACTTTTGCATAATGACCTGTTGCGATAAACTCACAGTCCATAGCATCGGCTCTTTTGAGCAAGGCACTCCATTTGATATGTGTATTGCATAATACACAGGGGTTGGGCGTACGACCGGCAATATATTCATCTACAAAGTTATCGATCACAAAATCACCGAATTCATCTCTGATATCAATAATAAAATGATGAAATCCCATATCCACTGATACTTGTCGCGCATCATTGATGCTATCGAGACTGCAGCAACCTGTTTCTTTTGAAGATCCCCCAGAACTTGCATAATCCCATGTTTTCATGGTGATACCGATTACCTCATAGCCTTGCTCGTGCAGCATCATCGCTGTCACAGTACTATCTATACCACCACTCATCGCCACTAAGACCTTTCCTTTCTTACTCATAAGTTTTCATTCATATGCATATCACAAATATAAAGGCATATTCTCTATCATAAGTTTATTTGACCATATATGATCTCAAATGGGCTACTCTACAATGTGCTCAGAGGTCAAAATACTATGCGTAGCTGCGATAGTCCCCAAGGCTGGCGCCATAAATAGACCTACAATTGGTATTGCTAATAAAGCTAAAAATGCGATGCCATTGCCAAGAGCATAAGGCTTATTTTTTCTTACAAACTGAATAGACCCACTGACTGTTGTCCGTCTTTCTAAGAAGTAGTCCATACTACCGAAACCCACATAAAATGCTTGAATACAGAAAATCAAAGCTGTAGATATCAGTGCCACTGGTGGGAATATAAGTCCGGCTATAGATACTAGAATGATAAACAATAACTCCCGCGTAAGATTTCGTAATGAAATCCTGATCCCCCTAAATAATGACTTAAAGAAAAACATCACTCCAGAGTCGCCGACTTTGGTGCCAGTAATTCGTTTCTCTAGGGTCTCAGAAAGCGGCCCCATGAGTGGAGACAATATAATGAGCATCAAATACTTATAAATAAAAAAACCAAAAGTCACCATGGTGATTCCAACTAAGTAGACCCCTATCTTCTCAATAATTGACTTTCCCCATTCAAACGGATAAGCGCCAATCATAAAACTAGAAATAGAGGGAGCTGTCATATATGACGACCCTACTATCAATCCTCCTATCGCAAGAGAAATTACCCCTGAAATAATTAAATAATTCCACAGACGGTATTTTGATAACAAACTAAATGCCGTCAAATACGAGCGTATGCCTAATACGAGTTGTTGTATCATATCGTTAAAACGTACCTGTACTTATCAATGGTTTCACCCTAGGTAGATTATATCACCATGATTGTCGATATACTATGACTTTTTACGCTTGGTTTTAAAGAACTCTACTAGACCTTTTTCTTTCATAAAACCTAAATCTAAAAATGTAGATTTTACAAACTTCTTAATGTCTTGATAGTCTTTACCTCTCTTATCAGTATAGCGTTTTTTCAGCTTTTTAACATAGGCAAGAGACATTTCTTTTATACTCTGATTAAACTCCTGATTAGAGAATATTGAAATATATGCTACGAAGGTCCTGTTCATTTCGAAATAATCCTGGTAACTCTCTACACTTAGATTTTTCATAAAGGATTTAAAATAACCCTTTAGAAAATAACGTAAACTTTCATTCTGCACTGATAATCCTTCATGCGCATCATAAAATACTCTTACGGCTTCTATTGAGTCTTCGTGTATATATCCTTTAGACAATACGATGTCCAGTACATTGAAAAACACGGTAAGCTCATCTTTATGATTTCTGGTCACTACAGATGATAAGCGCTGACTATCTTCTATTGAAAATTTAT
>JAHDGW010000289.1 GCA_020631635.1 Saprospiraceae bacterium | reverse complement strand
CTTTATTGAGTAGAGATGTCTTATTGTAAAAAGAGTACAGCTTATTCCTTAGATAACTTCTAAATGATACGGCTTTATTTATATCCTGCTCAGACCAAGGAATACTCTGAGTACCGACGGATTCCTGCCATTTTTCAAATGATTGACGCGGTGACATTCTTTTTTTGACATTATTGTATTTTTTTCCATCATATGGGTTGCCACCCCACTCTATAATCTGATTTTGTGGCGAACGTATCCAGATAATATAATCCTGAGCAAAGGGAGATATTTTGAGTACTAAAATTCCTCCACAAGTATCAGAAGAAATTTTCAAACCCTGAGATGATTCCAGATCCTCATATTGCTGAACTTCATTAATGTCCTGCTGCTGTACCCAGGAGGCAATTACATTGAGGTCAATGTCGCTCAACTCTGCTCCTCGGTTATACAATCTATCCTCAGCGACAACGAGTAGTGACTGCGCATTTAGATAGGATAAAATAGCCGAATCCTCGTTTAATAGAGATTGTATAAAATCGTCTGAACTAGAAATATTGCTCATCAGATCCATTTGAAACAACTGATTATTAAGCTCTTGTAACTTAAGCTCTTGCTTGTAGATTCTATCAAGGTTTGAGGAGATAAAATCAGCAAAAAAGCGCAGCCATTTGCGTTGAGATAATTGCAGCCATTTTGAGCTTTTGTGATGACATGCTATCAAGCCCCACAACTTACCGTCTTTCACCAAGGATACACTCATAGATGCAGCAACTCCCATATTAGATAAGTACTCAATATGTACGGGAGATACACCTCGCATGGTGACTCCTGTAAGGTCAACAGGGTGATCCTCTTTCAGCTTGACAAGCGCTTTTTCATCTTTTATATTAGAAATAATACGTATGCCCTCTTTTAAAAACAATTGCCTGGCTGGCTCAGGTATATCGGATGCGGGAAACTTGAGATCAAGAAAAGATGGTCTATCATCTGATTTAAGCTCAGCAATGACTTGCCCTGCCTTAGCATGATCAAACTTATAAATCATGATATGATCATAACCACATATTTCTCGAATCCTGCGTAGGACTTCATCAAAAAAGCTTTGTGTATCCGTGGATGCTATCAATGATAAGAGTGATTCTTGGTATGCACTATTATCCCAAGCAGAGGTATCAAGTCTATCATTTGGCTCTATTTCAAGAAGCCAATATGAATCCCTAAAATGAAAAGTACAAGCCTTATACTGAGCAAGTTTAGGAGTATGTACAAAGTTTTTCATAGATATAGAGTCATTTAACTCAATGTTACAAGTACTACTCATATACTCTGCTAAGGAAAACTCAGAAAGTTGAGCCCGTACATCTTCTGACATAAAAAATATATCATTGAACTGCAGATCACAACATATAAGACTTCCGTAAGGTTGGATACGGAGAATCTCCTTCAGGGGCTCTTTGTCACAATTGTGAGTATCGTATGTTTTATTATATCTTGGCGTTTTCAATTAAATTGCAATAAATATTTATTCATTTTTACTACTAATTACCGTTAGCCTAAAAGATAAACAATATAAATCCATCTTTTGACATATCGTTTTTTGAGCACATAATTTCCGATCCTTGGGTATTAATAAGTAAAACTGCCAAAGTCTTAGCTCATAATAGTTCGCTCAAAGAATACTTAGGCAGTGACGCCAATATCGAAACTTTATTTCAAATAAATCCCGAATGGAATCTATTTAAATGGAAAAAACTTATTCGAAATAAAGTTAATAAGAATATTGTGACCTCCGTAATACAGCGAGGATCTATTAAAAATGTACATGTATCACTATTTCTTATAGAAAATTCCGACAGTAAAAATGTGTTGTATATTATCCATGATAATTACAAACTTACTACCAAAGCCATACCTGCAGTACAAGAAGTAAAGAAAGTACCAGAGGCTATCGAAATTCCCAAGGAAAATTTTCCATCATATGATGACCTTGCTCCTAACCCTGTTTTTTATTTTAATAAGCTAGGTTATATCACCTTTAGCAACCCTAAAGCATTAGAGCTCAATGATCCCAGCGAACATCACAAAAATGTAAATAGTTTATTTCTGGATTGTGACTTGGGTGACATGACGACTACCATACAGAACTATCCCAGTAAAGAGAAGGAAGTAATAGTACGTACTGTGATGAAAAGTATGAGAGGATTCATACCTGGATATGCTAGAATGTCAGATTTTAGTGAATTGGACAAAACTAAAAGCTATAGACTTGAATATCTGATATCAGAAGATATGCAGCTGGTAGATAAGCCACTAGAAGAAGCCATGGAACGGCTAGAGCGTAGCAATAAAAAAGCAACCGAGGTCATTGAATTGCATAATGAAACATATACAGGAGATTTTGACCTTTCTAATATCATTACGGTCAGCCCTAATTACAAAAAGGTTATCAATCAAATTATTCAGGTAGCTGATACAACGACTACAGTCCTCATTACGGGAGAGACTGGTACTGGAAAAGAACTACTGGCCAATCTGCTTTTCAGGATGAGCGACCGTCAGGATAATCTAATGGTAAAAGTAAACTGTGCTGCCTTACCCAAAGAACTAATCGAATCTATCTTATTTGGACATGAAAAAGGAAGCTTCACAGGTGCCGATCGACTACAGATAGGAAAATTTGAGCTAGCCCATGGCGGAACCTTATTCTTAGATGAAATCGGAGAGCTACCCTTGGATCTGCAGGCAAAACTTCTCAGAGCACTCCAAGAAGGAGAGATAGAACGTATAGGTAACCCCAAAGCCATATCAGTAGATGTAAGAGTAATCATCGCAACCAATAGAAATTTGGAGAAAATGGTAGCAGAAGGAACATTCAGATCAGATCTTTATTATCGGATTTGCGTTTTCCCTATATATAACCTGCCACTACGTGAGCGAAAGGAAGATATAATACCTTTAGCGAACTATTTTTTAAATAAGTCGAACAAAAGATCAGGTAGAACAGTACAATTTATAAGAAAAAAGGATTCTCAGATGCTTCAACAATATAATTTTCCTGGCAATGTTAGAGAATTGGAAAATATAATAGAAAGATCAGTAGTATCTTCTAAAACTGAAGCCGCCAATTTAGAATTCTTGAAAGAATATTTTGATAATAAAATAGAAACAGAGCATTCATATAATTTAGATGACTTGGTCATCAATCATATTAAGCAAGTGCTAAAATTAAAAAAAGGTAAAGTCACTGGACATAATTCAGCGTCTGAACTACTAGGAATTCCTGGAAAAACGCTTGCGTCTAAACTTAAGAAGTATAATATAAATCCTAATCAATACCGACTTTGAGTAGTAGAAGTTCAAATATATCAGATTTTATAAAACAGAGCCTTCGAGAAAGCAGTACCATACCTCTTGTCATGGTCTTTGTTGCTCCATGGTCTCCTTTTTCAGATGCTGTTAAGACCATTGCAGATAAAGTCAAGTTTGTAAGAGACGATGTCAAAGTGCTCGTAATAGATATAGATCAATATCCCGACGAAAAATCTACCTTTGACATAAGAAAAATTCCAACCTTTATCTTTATCGAAAATCAGGAGATAAAGTTTAAGAAGGAGGAAATGATGAGCAAGAAAGAAATATTACAGCTTATTCGTTAGACTTATTTTACGCTCACTACACCATTATTTTTCCATCATATCTACAAGGCCGCAAATAAGACAGTCGGTCACTATCATCAAGACTTGGCATGACTGAGTGCTCCTATTAGCTCTTATAAGATTAGAATCATAAACTGACGGTAGTGTATTTTATAATTATTCCAAGATCATCGTTAAAGTTCCGATAATTATCAAAACGCCATGGCTAAGGCCATGACTACGTTTTTCGAATTGACCTGAATCATGTGTTAACTCTTTGTGATCAGAACATACCGTGCAATATATCAACAATGTAAAATTTAAAAATCATTCCAGTAGCTATAAGAGCTGCTATGCTTAGGGAAGATATAAAGGCGAATTTTCTGATTTGCAGCAGTTTATCGTCGTAACCTGCCGCGACGACATGTCGGGTGTAAGAGAC
>JAHDGW010000288.1 GCA_020631635.1 Saprospiraceae bacterium | reverse complement strand
CATTGCTTTTCAATGAGTTGATATGCATGTCGTTGAATGACCATAGATCAAATATAGATATAAATTAAAGTGAAATCCGAAAATATCGCCTAATATTCGGATTATAATCGTAATAATAGGCGATATTTTGTGATTAGGCAGCTTTTGGCCTTAGCTCTACTTTTAGCTTAGCATCAGGATTTAGCCTTATGCTTTCACTAACTTATCCTTCAAAAAGTCCTTGGTGACAGATTTTTTGGCTTTGATGATTCCTTCTGGAGGACCTTGGTACAGGAGTTGTCCACCATCGATACCACCCACAGGACCCAAGTCTATCAGCCAATCAGCACTTTTGATGACATCAAGATTATGTTCTACGATTAAAACAGTATGACCATGTTCTACTAGCGCATTCATGGCGTCCATGAGCCTCAATATATCATGAAAATGCAATCCTGTAGTAGGCTCATCAAAGATGAAAAAGATATGGCTGGACCTATTCTGAGTATTGAGATAGGAGGCCAATTTTACCCGTTGAGCTTCACCACCGGAGAGGGTAGAGGATGCTTGTCCAAGTTTGACATATCCTAATCCTACATCATACAGCGGTTTAATTTTACCTATGATATCATGGTGATTTGCAAAGAAATCCATGGCTTCGTCTATACTCATATCTAGAACATCAAAGATCGATTTACCTTGGTATTCGACCTCGATCACCTCTTGTTTAAATCGCTTTCCGTGACAATCTTCGCATTGAAGTTTTACATCCGCTAAGAATTGCATTTCTACGGTTACTTCACCTTCGCCTTTACAGTTTTCACATCGTCCGCCCTCTACATTGAAAGAGAAGTGCTTAGGTTGGAATCCTCTAATTTTGGATAACTGCTGATCTGCATATAACTTTCTGATACTATCATAGGCTTTCACATAAGTTACAGGATTGGATCTAGATGATTTTCCTATTGGTGACTGATTGATGAGCTCTACGGCTGTGATCATTTTAAGATCTCCAACTAGACCATCAAAAGATCCTGTTTTGGTAACAAATGGTTCTCCGATTTCTTTTTTCAAAGCAGGATAGAGAATGTGCTTGACTAATGTCGTTTTTCCAGATCCTGAGACACCAGATACTACGCTCAGGCTATTGAGTGGTATATCAACTGTGATATTTTTTAGGTTGTGCTGCGATGCACCTCGTATTGTGATTTTATTTGCCGATGTCCTACGAATAGATGGTACAGGTATTTCAAGCTGACCATATAGATATTGAGCAGTCAAGCTGGTTTTGATACTTTTCTTGAGCTGCTTTAAGGGGCCGTTATATACGAGCTCGCCTCCATAGATTCCTGCCCTTGGACCAATGTCTATGATCTGATCAGCATTGTTGATCACATCTTCTTCGTGTTCTACGACAATAACCGTATTACCAAGGTCTCGTAATTTTTTGAGTACTGAGACCAATTTGGTCGTGTCTTTTGGATGAAGGCCAATACTCGGCTCATCCAGTATATATAGGGAGTTAGTGAGATTACTTCCGAGTGTTCGGGTAAGATTGATTCTTTGTGTCTCTCCACCTGATAGGGTAGAAGATAGCCTATCCAAAGTAAGGTAGCCGAGACCTACATCAAGCATCGTAGAAACCCTATTTCGGACCTCGTAAATGATCCGCTTGGCCACTTCAGCATCATATTTAGAGAGCTTTAGTTTTTCGAAAGCGGCATCCAATTGATCTATTGGGATATTGACCAATTGATTGATACTGATGCCGTCTATTTTTACATATAGAGCCTCTTCTCGTAGTCGTGCACCTTTACATTTTGGACATTTGGTACGACCCCGATACCGAGCAAGCATGACTCTATTTTGAATCTTATAGGTCTTCTCCTCTAGTTCTTGAAAGTACTCATTGATACCCCAGAAATATTCATTGCCGGACCAAACGAGCTCTTGCTGAGCTTCAGATAAATCCTCATATGGTCGATGTACAGGGAAGTCGAATTTATGGGCATTGGTCAAGAGACGCTGTAGCCACTGATTACCTTTTTCTCCCTTCCAACACAAGATTGCACCTTCGTATAACGAAAGCTTTTTATTCGGTATGACCTTGTCGGGATCAATACCTAAAACTCTTCCATATCCTTCGCATTTCGGGCAAGCACCGTATGGATTGTTGTAATTAAATAATTGATGAGTAGGTTCTAGGAATTGAATACCATCTAACTCAAACCTATTATTGAAATTTTTAACTTTTCCATCTGTCATTCTTAGGATACATTCACCTTCAGATTCTGAAAATGCAGTCAGCACAGAATCTGCGATTCGCTTTAGGTTTTCTTCATCATCGTTGACTACAAATCGATCAATGAGTACTTCGACTTTCTTTTTAAGTTTTCGCGAGTCTTGGGCCAGTTTTATGGTCTTTTGCTCTATGACTTCTTCGATGTAGTGAGTTTCACCGTTGATCAAAACTCTGGTATAGCCTTTTTGTAAAAGTAGCTCAAGGTCCTGCTGGATGGTCCTTTCATACTTTTTCTGAATAGGAATAGTCAAAAATATTTTCGTGCCTATGTCTAGGCCTTTGACATAATTAATGACATCACCCACCTCATGTTTTTTTACAATCTTCCCTGACTTGGGAGAATATGTTTTTCCTATTCTGGCAAATAATAGTCTCAGATAGTCATAAATTTCCGTTAGTGAGCCTACCGTAGACCGGGCATTACTTGTAGTTACCTTTTGCTCAATAGCTATTGCTGGGCAAATTCCTTTGATGAAGTCTACTTCTGGTTTTTTCATCCTATTGAGGAACTGTCTTGCATAGCTTGACAGACTCTCTACATATCGTCGCTGCCCCTCTGCATATAAGGTATCCATGATCAGAGATGATTTTCCTGATCCCGATAATCCAGTCACTACAACGAGTTTACCCTTAGGTATAAGTAGTTCGATATCTTTAAGATTATTGGATCGTGCACCTTTAATATGGATATGATTGACCAAATCTTTTGGATCATCTAGTACCGCAGTATTCGTCTTTGTCATATAATGGTTGACTCATTGAGATTAAAGAGTAAAACTACATTTTTTACGTATTGTTGACCGCTACAAATGCGAATAGTTTGTGGCTAGTAGAATAGATACTCCTCAGATTTGCTGTAACCCCCGTCTTTGTGGGACTTGCGATCATATCAGAAAAATTAAATATGTTATTTTAAGAAAATTTTCACTTTCAGCCCTTTCATCATAATAGAAAAGAAGCTATATTTGATTTTTATCACTTAAAATTAGCTCTTATAGATAGCAGACATTTACACTAAAAATTTAATTCCGTCGAATATTCGGCATTGATTAAAACTTATAGTTATGAATGTTACTATGCTTAAGGATCGAGAGTTAATCATCCAATACCTAGAAGGAAATAACAAATGTTTTGAGGTTTTGCTAAACCGTCATAGAGAAAAGATATATACTTCTATCTATCTTTTTGTAAAAGATCACGACTTAGCCAATGACATTTTTCAGGATGTTTTCATAAAAATCATAAAGACACTCAAAAAGGGAAAATACAACCACGAAGGTAAATTCTTGCAGTGGGCCATGCGTATTTCCTATAATATGTGTATCGATAATTTTAGACGATCTAAAAGACGTACTAAAGTAAGTGCAACCGAGACTTTCGATATATTCGATATACTAGAAAGTAAGGATGATAACATGGAGACCACCATGATCAAATCTCAGATGCACAACAAAGTACGAAGCTTAGTAGATCAGCTACCCGAGGAGCAAAGAGAAGTCGTGATCTTGAGACATTACGCTGATATGAGCTTCAAAGAAATTTCACAATTGACACGAGTAAGTATCAATACTGCCCTAGGTAGAATGCGATATGCACTGATCAATATGAGAAAAATGATAGGCGAAAATGAGCTTATCCTACATACTTAGACCTAGGAAAGTCTAATACCATCAACGACCTAGTATAAAGCGATTCAATTAATTTTGGGTCGCTTTTATTGTTAGTCCTAATCCTCGATTGCCATCAATCCACGGTTGCCAAACAGCAAACATCTTCATCACAAACTCTAGATTAT
>JAHDGW010000287.1 GCA_020631635.1 Saprospiraceae bacterium | reverse complement strand
CAAATCGTACCGCAAAAATGCTAAAAGAAGAATTAGCATGTGAAGTTGTGGTTTGTTTATCTCACCTTGGATATCAATATACTAGTGGACATAGGATAGATGATGTAAGTTTTGCCTCTATGACTGAAAATATAGATATGATACTTGGTGGACATACTCATACATTTTTGAGTAATCCTGATTTTCGAAAAAATAAAGCTGGCAAACCTGTCATGATCAATCAAGCAGGTTGGGGTGGTATATTGTTAGGTAAGGTGGATGTTTTAATAGAAAAGTCTAAAAGGAAAACATGTATGAGTTGTAAAAACTTGAAGGTCTAAAGAATAGTAAACTGAGAATGAATTCTATATAAATAAGTTAAAATATATAGATGTAAATCGCAGTAATACACTGTTTTATGTAGCAATATTAATCGGTATATATAATTGATTATCAATTTATTAGCTTTATGAAAAAAATCGAAAAATACTTTCCTCTTCACAGTCTGACTTTGAATTTTTTTTGTCACTTTTGATGTAACAAGAGAAATCTATAATCCCAACCAATCTCAGATTTCCCGATAGACTGATTTGTTTTTTGAATTTACCCACGGGTGAGGTAATATTGTTTTAGGTGAATTGAACAATCGAGAATAGCATGATAAAAGAACATACACAAGTTTGGAACAATTGTCTGAGTGTCATTAAGAAAAATGTCAATCCTCAAAGTTTCAAGACTTGGTTCGAACCTATCAAAGCTATTCGGAATGATAACGATATCCTCACTATACAAGTCCCCAATAAGTTTTTTTATGAATGGCTAGAAGAGCATTATGTAGATGTGCTAAAGAAAGCCATACATACGGAGTTGGGATCTGGTGGTAGATTGGAATATCAAATACTAGTGGATAATCATCGTAAGATTGGTAAAAATGCGCCAGCATCTGAGCCGGGTGATTTCTCTTCGGAGCAAATAAAAAATCCATTTGTCATACCGGGTATCAAAAAACTCGAGATAGATCCTCAACTTAATGAGCAGTACAGCTTTGAGCGATTTGTCGTAGGAGATGCAAATAAGCTAGCGGCTAGTGCTGGGCAAGCCATTGCTGCTAATCCTGGAGGTACAGCATTCAATCCATTGGTCATATATGGTGATGTAGGTCTAGGAAAGACTCACTTAGCACAGGCAATAGGAAATGAGGTAAGAGCTAGATTTACCGACAAGAAAGTACTGTATGTCACGATGGAGCGATTTACTAATCAGGTAGTACAATCCATTAAAAATAATGCGATCAATGATTTTATGAATTTTTATCAATTCATAGATGTATTGATTGTCGATGATATCCACTTCTTAGCGAAGAGACCAAAGACTCAAGAAATATTCTTCAATATATTCAATGCCTTACACCAGTCTGGTAAGCAGATTATTATGACATCTGATCGTGCTCCCAAAGATCTTAAAGATGTAGAAGATCGTCTTATTTCAAGATTCAAATGGGGGCTTTCTGCAGATATCCAAGCACCCGATTTTGAGACGCGTATGGCGATTTTAGAAAAGAAAATCGAAGAAGAAAATATTGAAATCCCGATGGATGTCAAGGAGTTTGTTTGCTTCAATATCAAAAATAACATCCGCGAATTGGAAGGCGTATTGATCTCGCTCATAGCGCAATCTACACTCAATGAAAAAGAAATAGATGTAGAGCTTGCAAAAGAGGTCATTGAGCAGTTTGTTACCAAAGTGAATAAAGAGTTGTCGATAGAGTTTATCACCCAAAAAGTGGCTGATCATTACAGTATAAGCCTTGATAAAATTACTGGTAAGACTCGTAAACGAGAGGTCGTTGTAGCTAGACAGTTATCCATGTATTTGGCAAAAGAACATACTGGAAGTTCACTAAAAGTGATAGGTTCTGCTTTTGGAGGTCGAGATCATAGTACCGTTATATACTCTGTCCAGACCGTCCAGAATATGATGGATGTGGATCCGCTTTTTAAAGATACGGTTTCTGATCTACAGCGAGAATTAGCCCTTTCGATTCATCAATAATACCATTTATAATGTAAAATGGCGGATAAGATGATTTATGAAATATATTCGAGATTAAGGCAAAAAACGCAGGCATAGCCTTAGCTACGCCGAGTATTTTTAACGCAGATATTGGATATAGTTCATATCAGACATGCGTCATTTTATATTGTAAATGGTATGATATTAAATTTATCAGTCTATTCACTTTTCTGCCTTAGTATGAAATGTTAGGAAAATGTGATTATGTCACTTAGACTTCGATCCTTAGCCTAAATGAGTTTATCTTTGTATTAAAATTAATATTAAGATGAAATACTTATATTCCATAGTAGCTATAGCAATCCTCTTAGTTTCTTGTAGTACAGCTGATGGTCCGACAACTGTAGATTCAGAAGGTAATCTCAATTGGCTAAAAATTGAACAACTAGAAGCTATACCTACCGCGAATAAAAAACCAGTACTCGTAGATGTATACACGGACTGGTGCGGATGGTGCAAGCGCATGGATAAGAATACTTTTCAAAACGATAAAGTCAAAGAGTATTTGAAAGATAAATATTACGTAGTAAAGTTCAATGCTGAACAAAAAGAGCCTATTGAATACAGAGGTAAGACCTATAATTTTGTGAAAAACGGAAGACGAGGAGCTAATGAACTTGCAGCAGAGATGCTCAATGGAAGATTGGGATATCCGACGATTGTATACTTAGATAAAGACCTCAACGTAGTAAAAGCATCTCCTGGATATAAAAAGCCAGATCAATTAATCGAAGAGATAGAAAATCTCAAATCATAACTCGGATGAAACAAGTACTATTTCTTTTTATAGCATTATTATCATCCTCGATCAGTAATGCCCAATCGGGTATTGTATTTGAAAAAGGTGATTTAGCAAGTATTTTTGCGAAAGCCAAAGCTGAAGAGAAGCTTATATTTATTGATGCCTATACGACCTGGTGCGGACCATGTAAGTGGATGTCTAAAAATGTATTTACAGATGAGTCTGCCGCGGTATATTACAACGAGCATTTTATCAATGTAAAGCTGGATATGGAAAAAGGAGAAGGGATCGATTTCGGTGAAAAATATGAGGTCAACGCGTATCCCACACTTCTATTTCTCAATGCGGAAGGTGAACTTGTACATATTGCACTTGGATCAAGGTCTGTAGAGCAATTTGTACAATTAGGGCAAAATGCTCTAAATCCTGAAACCCAATACCTTACTCAAAAGCAAAAGTATGAAGCTGGTGAATGTGGTGCAGAGTTCTTAATAAAGTATACCGAAATACTAGCTGAAGCCGCTTTAGAAAAGCAAGAAGTGGTAAACCAATATTTGAGAACTCAAGATGATTGGAATACTGCAGAAAATATGGAATACATCTTTACCCATAGTGGAGCCGATGTATCCAACCATCTTTTTAAGCATATGCACGAAAATGCTGATCTATTTAGGACTCAGTTAGGAGCTGATAAAATAGATTCTAAAATTGAATGGGCTATCAACAGTTCTCTACCCGATGATGCCAGCCCAAAGGATCTTAGAGAAGCTTACAAAAATTATTTTCCTGAGACTTGGGAAGATAAATACACCGTTTCACTACTAGATAGGATGATGAGCGGAAGTATAGATGTATCTAACGCAGAATTTACAAGATTGGCTAATGATTACTTCAGTACAACTCCGCAAGAAAGTTGGTCATTCGCTAATAGCGCTGCATGGTATATTTTTGAAAATTCTGTAGTCGACGATGAGGTGGAAAAGGCAATAGGATGGGCGCTACAATCTATCAGTATTGAAAGTAATGCCTATAATAATGATACTGCTGCTTGGTTATACTACAAGAATGATGACTTGTACAATGCAACTGCTTTCGCCAAGAGAGCCATAGATCTAGGTATCGAAAACGGGGACGACACGAGTGAAACTGAAAAACTAATCGAGAAGATTAAGGCAGAGAAGTAGGGGGCTAATTCAAGGTTTCAAGGTTTCATGGTTTCATGGTTTCATGGTTTCATGGTTTCATGGTGCAAGTGGATTAAAAAAAGTTCATCAGCCTTTAGTACA
>JAHDGW010000286.1 GCA_020631635.1 Saprospiraceae bacterium | reverse complement strand
CCCAAAAGATGGTACTCAATATGATCACTACTGCCACCATGATACGCCTCGGTAAAGTAGAGGGTAACAAAATGATAGATATGCAACTATCCAATGATAAACTCGTGGATAGAGGTACTAAAATGGTACAAGAATATACAGGATTAGACTACAATAAAGCCAAAGATCTATTACTCGAGCATGGTAGTGTACGACATGCGAAAGACGCTTTCAAGAGCACTTAACTCCCTACAATTTCTTCTAGAGCTATCTGCCAAATAATCTTCCCAAAAAAGAACTCTTTTTATCTGATTGCTCAGCGATATGAATATCCTCAAAATCAAACTTAAATATATGCTTGTTGAGCTTTCTTACGTGCCTATCTAAAATTTCCGCAAGCTCTTTCGTATTCTTTAAAGGGTCTTCCGTATCAGACTTTAATTCTATCCGATCAATTCCAAAGTCAGTCTTATTTATATAATTAATCAATGATCTATTGAATGAATTCACATATCTCCTTCCTTGTTCAAAGCCTATTTTTTCATGCAAGGCAAGATTGAGGTCCGTAAAATATTTTCGATTGCGTTGAATGATGTTTTTTTCCTTGAGGAACATTTGTAGTAGACTAAAGCGTTCGGTATATTTCATGACATAGCCGTATCCATCTTTTTCTATATTATAGCTTTTAGATTTTAGATTTTGAGTCATTAACCGATCTAAACCAAAATTATAGAGTTGCATATCGAGCGCATTCTTACTTTCGATAGTTTCTTTGAGTTGAGGAGATATTTCATTAAGCTTAGGTCTATTCAATGTCACTCTTTTGACATCAATAGTCTTTGGCCATTTAATACCCATCTTCTGATTATAAAAAGTCAATGACCTATCAAAGTGCTCAAATATACCGACTTGTATATTTAAATCCTCGATCGTCTCTATTACCCGATCTAGATGACTTTGCGTTATTGGTTTATTTGGATATATACGACCTCCAGTCAGAAAATTTGTCATATAATTTTGACTCTGAGGATTATTAATAAATTGTTCTAGAGTCTTAGGTTGTTTTTTGATTAAAGAGAAAAATTCTTTTCGATCCCTGACAAAATAATATTCAGAAATGAGGCGATCTACTGGATGTCTTAGCATTGTAAAGATTTGATAACCTTTGTACTTTGCTCTATTTGCTTTAATAAATATATCACCTGCATTACTTAATTTAGTGTCATTCTGGATGTGGCGATAATAAAAAAGATCTTGTTTAGGCATCCATTTACTCCTATGGATAGCGCAACTCAAGGTTGTTCCTCCTGTCTTTGGAATGTGTAGAAAAATACGTTCTGATTTTAAGCTCATAAGATCAATCTGTTAAATTAGGTATCTTATGGTAAAAGTAAGAAAACTGTTATAATCCCTTACTGATTATCATCCCCGAGCAACTTATCCATTTCGCGTTCTTCCAGTGTCTTTTCAAAAAGATCACGAGGAAAATAATACTGGGGTTCTTCTTCCTCCCATACATGCTCTTCCTCTTCTTCTCCATCTTCTTTGACTCCCTTCAAAAGGTAAGCCGCAAAAATACCTACAATAGCGCCAAATAAATGGCTCTCCCATGAGATGCCCTCTTGATTGGGTAATATTCCATGAAAATATCCACTGTACATAATCAATATGACCAATGCCAAAACAATAGATCGCATGTTGCGCCTAAATAAGCCTGACCAAAACATAAAAGAAACCAAACCATAAACTACACCACTAGCCCCAATATGATTGGCCGGTTGAGCAAACAACCAAACTGCAACTCCAGTAAATAAATAAATTATGATAATACTAGGTATCGCCACTCGTCTGTAAAAAAACAAGATCATACTCATCAATACAAACAAAGGAACACTATTGGAACTCAAATGCTCATATCCGCTATGTATCAACGGCGATGTAAATATTCCGGTAAAGGCATCCCATACCCGTGGCTGCAATCCATACTTATAGGCGGGTAAAAGCTTAAATATATGAATCACCCAAAGCGAAATCACTATAAGGGCAGGTAGTCCAAAAATCTTTTTTATATTTTCTATTGCTGAGCTCAATCTATCACCAGAGTTTTAAGTGCTATGAGTAATTTTTACCGAATTATGAGTCTACATATATCTTCTCATCACAAGAGTGACTAGATTTCTAGCTTTTCTCACTTTATCGTCAGTATCCCACTCCATCTCCTTGGCTATACCAGGCATTAAATATGCCTTAGCATCACCAAAGCCAGATAAACCATTGAGATGATTCATCGTATCTAAAAATAAATCTTGTTGACCACCAAAAAGTTCTTTTATGGTAAATATCTTTTCGTTGATACCCATACATTTTGTCAAATCGCCAATAGGCAGCATGGTCAGCCGGTCAGAGAGATCAGTTATTTTAGATTCACTAAACAAATCCATCATCTCTGGAGAATAATCTTCTCTAGCTTCTTCAACCTGAGCTAAAGTTACTGATGGCATTGGCTCTGGAGGATTATTTGTAGTTACAGGTTCTTTATACTCAGGTATTTTATCGTCCACCGTCTCAATGACGGGTACTGATTCTTTTGAAACTATGGGGTTGGAGATACTTTCCGTTATAGAGGCCTCCTCTCCAGCTCCGGTAGCCTTTTCCAGAATTTCTTCTTGAATTGCTTCCACTGGAGCTGCTACAGTAGGTGCAGGGGTTAATGCTTCATCTATCAGTGCGGAAGTCTTTACGTCTTGGTCGTCATGTACCTTACCCTTGAGGGTAAGTTCATATAGATTTTTAATATAACTCTGTAATAATTCTTTTTCAATACTGGATACCCTATCCTCTTCTGAAATGTTATCAATAAGATTTTTGATCTTATTGAGCTGCTTATTTATCTTTTTGAAATTCATAATTTCTAAATTATAGTCTTCTTTTGAGTCTTACACATTATAAAAGCTACTAATATCGCATAAAGTTTCATAAACCTAATTGAAGTCCATATTATTGCGATGTAAAGAAATTATTGATCTTCAGTAGTCAACATTTATGTTTTTAGAACCAAACTTTAGAGGTCAGCGCAGTGGATGGATAGAAGTCATATGCGGATCTATGTTTTCTGGCAAAACTGAAGAGCTCATCAGACGCTTGCGTAGGGCAAAAATTGCCAACCAAAAAGTGGAAATATTCAAACCCAAAACTGATGTCAGATATGATATCAATGATGTAGTCAGCCATGACTCCAATGCCATATCAAGCATACCAGTAGCTACGAGTAGAGATATCTTTGACCATATACAAGACGTCAATGTTGTTGGGATAGATGAGGCTCAGTTTTTTGACACTGATCTTATCAAGGTGAGTCAAAAACTGGCAGTCAAAGGTATTAGGGTCATTATCGCAGGTCTTGACATGGATTTTAAAGGGGACCCATTTGGCCCTATACCGCAACTACTTTCCATAGCAGAATATATTACCAAGGTACATGCAATATGTCCTCATTGCGGAAGTTTGGCTACACATAGCTATCGATTGATACCGGATCAAGAAAAGGTACTACTCGGCGCAAAAGAAAGTTACGAGCCTAGATGCCGAGTATGCTATTCTATGGGTAATATCTTGGACTTCAAATAGATCTTATCGCCTATAGCTAGCATGTAGAAATCATGTTGATAAGCTTAACTGCTGACTTCCCATTATTTTATTACTTTTGCCGCTCTGAAAACATTCTCTTTTCTATGAGCACTACTAAGATAAAATCAGCCTTAATTTCTGTGTATCACAAGGATGGTCTGGCACCGATTGTACAAAAACTACACTCGCTTGGGGTAGAGATTTATTCTACAGGCGGAACACAGAAATTTATAGAATCTCACGATATACCAGTAAACAGGGTCGAAGATCTTACCGGCTACCCTTCTATACTAGATGGTAGAGTAAAAACATTGCATCCCAAAGTATTTGGAGGCATACTGGCCAGAAGAGAGGAAAATCATCTTAACCAACTCAAAGAATATGATATCCCTCAGATAGATGTCGTGATCGTCGACCTATACCCTTTTGAGGAAACGGTAAAAAGTACGGATGATGAAAATCTTATTATCGAGAAAATAGATA
>JAHDGW010000285.1 GCA_020631635.1 Saprospiraceae bacterium | reverse complement strand
CATCGACCTCCGAAATACGAATACCGAATACCGAAAAAACCGCAACCCACAAAACTGTCAACTAACAACTAATCCACTGACAACTGTAAAAAATGTTCCAATCCCTCCCACAAGCATTTCGAACTCACAAACTACAAGCTGATGTAAGGTCATTGCTATTGTTGCAAAAGAGTTTTGAGAAAGGACTGATACGTACGTTCGGGGATCTATATGTAGTATTGAAAGGGATCATTGTCAAAAAGCCACAAGACCTTGGGCCGTTTAGTAAAGCATATTATGAGTACTTTCTAAATATACAATTTAAGCCAGGTGAAACCTTGGATAGCGCCATTTCACGATCAGAAGCTTTCAAAGAATGGAAAGAAAATTACTTAGAGTCACTTGATGACGAAAAAGAAACGCCCGATATGCAGAGCTTAGTAGATCGCTTTTTGGATCAAGTACATCTCACAAGTTATGATATCAAAAAGATTATTGACGGGAAACAAATATTAGATAAAGACAACCCCGATCTAGAAGACCATATAAATCAAGAGAATAATGCCGCAGGGGCTGCAAAGCGTAATTTAGATCAGGCAACTGATTTTTCTGACATAGATATCAATGAACTCTTAGATCGAATGCGAAGAGTCGCCGATCAGCAAAAAGATAAGCATACCGGTGGTAGTCACTGGATCGGTCAGGGAGGAATATCTCCGTATGGAAACGGCGGAGCTGCCAAAGGGGGGATAAGAGTTGGAGGTGCTGGAGGTGGTAAAATGGCTCGAAAAGTCATTGGCGATGCACGATATTTTCCTGTGGATAAAGACGAACAGATCAATGATAACAATATAGATGCTAGTCTCGCCAGTCTCAAAGGTGTCATCTCAGAAAGTGCTGAAGAAGAACTAGATGTGCAGGGTACTATAGAAAAAGGATTAAAACGAGGTGGACTTTTTATACCGGAGTTGAAGGATAAGATTAGTCGAGAGATGAAAGTCATCCTATTGATTGACAATGGAGGATATTCTATGAATCCATATATCCATGCAGTCACTCAGTTGTTTAAAAAGATGAAGACTCGCTTTGCTCATGATTTAAAGACCTTCTATTTCCATAACACGATATACGATTATGTATTTACCGATGCCCGCCGATCAGAACGCATGAATATCGATCGTTTTCTAAAGCATTCGCCAAATTACAATATTTTCATTATTGGAGATGCCGCCATGGCACCATACGAACTCGGTCGCTCTAGTATACAACACTGGCTAGATATTGCTGATAAATTTAAAAAAGCCGCTTGGCTAAATCCAGACCGCCAAGAATGGTGGGATCATACTTTTACGACCAAGGTCCTTAAGGAAATATTTGCAATGTATCCGCTCACTCCTAATGGAATTGAAAAGGCGGTTGTGGAGATGAATCGGAAGGGAAAAATGGGCTGATTTTGAGATTTAACCTTGACGTTGCCCGAAGTATGACTTTATCAACGGATAAAGGTTTAATTGCAACTTTATCCAAGAATTCATACTCCACTGTTTTATGTTTAAATTAGTCTGAAGATAAAGACATGAACTAATAGTTTTTACTCTAGTATTTTACAACATCAGCATTTCATATCATGAAACGACCATACTTAGCTAACTCTTTATTAATTGCGTTTTTATTACAACTATGGGGCTATTCTTGCACATCAAAAAATTCGACAGTAAGTACCATCCTTATAGATCGGGAATACCTACAACAATCAAAATCGAACATTGAAAAGGGTGATACATCCTTTCTAAAAGCACTTGATGCGCTCATCAAAGAAGCAGATCAAGCACTACTCGAAGGACCATATACGGTGACGAATAAAAAAATTCTAGCACCAAGTGAAGATCCGCATGATTATGCTAGCTATAGTCGATATTGGTGGCCCGACCGTGATGCTCCAGATGGACTACCATATATAAGACACGATGGTGTTACCAACCCCGATAGTCAAAGCCCAGATAAATCTGACCGTCCAAGAATAGGTGTTTTTGGACAACATACAGAAACACTGGGGCTTGCTTATCATCTTACTGGTGAGCTAAAATATGCTAAAAAAGCAGCCCAGCTACTTCGAGTATGGTTTCTTGACGAAGCTACTCGAATGAATCCAAATCTAAATTACTCGCAATGTAGACTTGGTCATAATAATGGCTCAAAAACAGGAGTCTTGGATGGTCGCTTGCTCGTCAAAGCATTAGAGGGGTCATTGCTTATTGCAGGGTCATCAGAATTAAGTAAATCGGAGATGCAAGGTCTCAGAGAATGGGTAAACGAATATTATACCTGGTTGACAACTCATGAAATGGCCCTACAAGAAGCAGAATCAAAAAATAATCATGGCTCATATTACGATGCACAAGCTATGTACCTTGCCCTGTACTCTAACCAATATGAAGAAGCAAAAACGCTGGCGAATTCCTTCCTTGAAAATCGAGTATATAGTCAAATAGAGCCAGATGGTACGATGCCAGAAGAAATTGCCCGTACTCGACCATTATTCTATAGTATTTATAACTTACATGCCATTTTTCTGGTAGCTCATATGGCAGAAAAAGTAGACATTGACATCTGGGAGAAAAATAATAAAAATCCTCGGCTCAAAGCCGCAGTTGATTTTCTAGTTCCGTATGCTGATATCAATAAGTTGTGGGCTCAACCAACTTTAGGAAATGCGGATAGAACATATTTATTCCCTATATTGAAGATGGCAGACCGCGCTTACCCTAATCAAAATTATATGCTTGCTGATGAAAAGCTACCCATTAAAGAAATAACCGTAATGCGAAGTAATCTCGCTTTGCCGCTCATGCGATGACAAGGAATTTTCTCTTCACTCATCTCTAAATTTGATCATTTCACTCTTTCCCTCAATACCTCTGCAACATCTGCCAGAGAAAAGCCCTTAGCCTGTAACAATACGATATAATGATATAGTAAATCCGCCGATTCTCCCAAAAATAAATCCTTCTCATCTCGCATTGCCTCTATGACTGTTTCTACGGCTTCTTCACCTACTTTCTGTGCTATTTTAGCAATTCCTTTTTGAAATAATGAACTCGTGTAGGAGCTTTGAGTTGGCTTCAGTTTTCGCTGTTCGATCGTATTCTCGAGTGCTTGAAAAACATCAATAGAGCTAGCTTCGTTTTGCTCCCCCCAGCAAGTATCTTCTCCCATATGACAAGTGGGACCCTGAGGCTCCACTTGTATGAGCAAGGCATCTTGATCACAATCAATAGCGATATCTTTAATCTTGAGAAAGTTTCCACTCGTAGCCCCTTTTTGCCATATCTCTTGTCTTGATCGGCTGTAGAATGTTACTAAACCTGACTCCTGAGTTCGACGGTATGACTCTTCATTCATATAGCCGAGCATGAGTACTTTTCTAGTTCGGTAATCTTGTATGACGGCTGGCACTAGGCCATCTTGGTTGTAGTTTATGATATTCATCGTATGGGGATGTTATTATTTTTGAGAAAAGACTTGAGAAAAGGGATTTGTATTTGATTAAAATGGAATACACTAGCGGCTAGAGCGGCATCAGCTTTCCCATTATGAAAAACTTCGCCAAAGTGCTCCATAGCACCGGCCCCACCTGAGGCAATAATCGGTATGGACAAAAGTGAGTTGAGCGACTTTAATATCTCAACGGCAAAACCATCTTTGGTACCGTCGTGATCCATGGAGGTAAACAGTATTTCTCCCGCTCCGCGATTCTGAACTTCATTGGCCCACGATAGCAACTCGTAGTTACTTTGCTTTCTACCACCGGAGGTATAGACTTGCCATACTGATTCAGTTTGCCTCGCATCTATGGCAACTACTATGCATTGACTTCCAAACTCACGAACTAACTCATCAATCAAATCAGGTCTATACACTGCCGCTGAGTTGATAGAGACCTTATCAGCTCCACTTCTGAGCAAGCGATATACTTGCTCTACCGATGATATCCCACCCCCTACCGTGAACGGGATATTGATTTCTGCGGCCACTTGATCTGCTAAATCAGTCACCGTAGCACGGGATTCTTGTGTAGCAGAAATATCTAAGAATACAAGTTCATCTGCTCCTTGCGC
>JAHDGW010000284.1 GCA_020631635.1 Saprospiraceae bacterium | reverse complement strand
CCATGTCTAGAGAGGATTTTGTTTTTGACCTCCTGTCACCTACAGGTCTTTGTAAATCTTAAGAAAAACTTCTGTAATCTTTTCTTGAAGAGGGGATTTCTCCAGTGCACTCTCCTTCAACACATTTCTGCTGCAGAGGGTGATATGATAGTCAGTATCTACTTGAGTATCTTGTACTCTCTCATTGAGGGTGTCTAGATCATCTTGGTCAAAAGTCCTTGTACGTATACGATCCAGTAATTTGATAAAGTAGCGTTCTGATTGACGGAATACCTGATGAAGTTCTATGATTTCATACTCATATCCATTTTCGATCACATCAGAAGAGAAGAAATATGGGCTAGGATATCTATTCCTAAAAAACTGGCGCTCTACGGCAGATGCCACCACTGGAGGCAATTGAAATAAATCACCAAAAAATACCATTTGGACTCCACCAAAAGGCTCATCGATATCTCGGTTGATACGCAAAAACCAATCAATATTATCGAGCATATCTGCTCGTACCATCGATATTTCATCGATGATGATGACCTCTACTTTTTTATAGGTTCGATAGTTTTTTCGCTTGACGATATCTTTTCGATCGATCATCTTAGGTGGAAAACCAAAAAACGAATGAATCGTCTGACCCTTTACATTGAGTGCCGCAATACCAGTAGGAGCGAGTACCACGGTCCTTTTTCGAGTGGTATTTCTAAATAGCGATAGTAACGTAGACTTGCCTGTACCTGCTCGACCTGTGATGAATGCACTTCGTCGTGTTTTTTCTAACACATTGATGGCATAGTTAAATTCCTCACTGAGGCTGAGCGGCAGATTGAGATCCAATGATGTATGACTTATTTGGCTTTCAAAAGATATACAAATACAGGAAAGTGATCGCTGTACCCCGCTTGATAATCATTAAATGAAAAAGTGCGGAAAGGATAGCCTTTGTATTTTCCTGATTTTTGTTTCAAAAAGCGTTTGTCAAAGACTTTCGTTTGGTAATAAAAATAACCATCTTGATTGCGGTCTAAGTATGCTTCTGATAACATCATTTGATCAAACAAACTCCATGTATCACGATATGCATTGGAGCCTACGCCTCTCTTGTACATATCTATCATGGGGTTAAACAAACCACTTTCTTTGATATCACTTACTTTTCCTCTAGCCATCAAGTGGCTCGTTACACTTTTATTGTCGGGGTTATCATTGAGGTCACCCATCACGATTACTTTGGAGTTTTTATCGATTGTCATCAGGCTATCTACGACGGATTTACATAGTTGGGCAGCCTTATTTCTGTTGGGTGCCGACCGTTGTTGTCCTCCTCTTCTTGATGGCCAGTGATTCACTATGAAATGCATTTTTTCACCATCTAAATTACCGCTAGCCATCAGTATATCTCTAGTATACTTGCGCTCTTCTCCATCCATAAGCAATAATTCAAAACTAGCTGTATCAGTTAGCTCAAATTGCTTAGGATTATATAGAAAAGCCACATCTATCCCTCTGCGATCTGGGCTATCATGATGGACGATTTCGTAGTTGCGTTCTTTGAGGTATTTATGCTTCACCAAATCTTCGAGTACATACTTGTTTTCGATTTCGCATAGGCCGATGACTGATGCTCCAGATTTTGACTTGTCAGTACCTAGTTGTGAGATCACATAAGCCATATTGCCGATCTTCTCTTCATATCGTTTTTTAGTCCAGGCTCTATCGCCTTCTGGGAGATACTCTTCATCTCTGATATCAGGATCATCGTATGGGTCAAAGAGGTTTTCCACATTGTAAAAAGCTATACAGGCTACTTTGTATTCTTTCTGCGCCTGGATATGTGCAGAGGCGTAAAGAAGACAAATAGTACTGATTATGATCTTGATTGTACGGAACATCTGACTGAGCAGTTTTTAAATTAATAATTTCTTTACCATGACTTCGTCGATATTGTATTACTTTTACGCTACCAAACTCAGTACAGCTAATGAAGCAAAAGTATACAAAGTTCCTACTTTTCGGTCTATTCCTCGTATTTAATTATTCCTTAAGCTTTTGTCAATCGATCACCGGTGTTGTGTTAAATTCTGCAGGAGAAGCTCTCGTAGATACACAAATTAAATTGACTAATTCGGACTATGAAACTTATACCGATAGAGAAGGTAAATTTTCATTTGTAAACCTCAAGGAAGGCGATTATGAAATCATTGCTAGTGAGTTAGGAAATCAAAATATTGGTAGAGCGGTAATTTTTGGAACTGCAAATATCGATATAGGTTCTATAATAGTAGCCGAGCCATTATATGGTGATAAATCGTCATCGATAGACGATGAAGAGGATAATGCATTTGATCTTATCGTATTAAATGACAACGAGCTTTTTAGTGCTGATAGCGAAATCGCAGTAGCCGGTTTGTTGAATGCTAACCTTGGTGTAATTGGTGAAGCGGTTGCATTTACCTTCAATGCTGCCCGATTTAGAAGAAGAGGTTTTGAAAATGAAAATGTAACGGGAGCTGTAAATGGTATTGTATGGAACTCACTGAACGATGGTAGATCGTACTGGCCGATGGGTGGTCTTAATGATGTCGCAAGGAATCAAAATGGAGCGCTAGACATGGGGCTAGAAGAAACTCTCTTCTCTCATATCGGCGGATTTGGTGATGTCAATGTCAGAGCTGGTAGTCAAAGGCCGCAGACAAGACTATCTTATGCCAAATCGAATAGAAGTTATAGAGATAGACTCATGGTTACCCATAGCTCTGGGACTAATCAAAATGGCTGGGCATATAGCCTCTCATACTCTAGAAGATGGGGACAAGCAGGCTATATCGAGGGTACTTTCTATGATGCACATTCTTACTTTGCATCGGTCGAAAAAGAAATAGGTAATCACTCCCTAAATCTCGCTGTATTTGGTACTCCTTCTGAGCGAGGTCGATCAGCAGCCAGCACTCCAGAAGCATACGAATTAGCAGGGACTAATTTTTATAATCCTAACTGGGGTTATCAAAACGGTGAGGTAAGAAATGCGAGGTCTACTAAAACACATCAACCAGTCGCTATATTAAATCATGATTGGTCGGTAAATGACAAGCTGATCATCAATTCTGCGATTGCATTCCAGACTGGTGAGTACGGGATCTCTGGGTTAGATTGGTTTTTAGCGTCTGATCCGAGACCAGATTACTATAGAAATCTGCCTAATTTTGTAGAAAATGAGGACCTACGTGCCCAACTGGTTGACTTCTATAAAGAAAATCCCGAGGAGCTGCAATTAGATTGGCAAGGTATGTATGATTTCAATAGAAATAGAAATGTAACCATCACCAATGCAAATAACAGCGGAGAGGATCTTACGGGTGGATTGTCGGGATATGTGATCCAAAATCAACGATTTGACGTACAGAGATTGACTTTAAATACCAATCTTCAATATACACTGAGTGATAAGATCAATCTATACGGTGGTGCCAGTTATAGATCAGAAACAAATGAGACCTTCAAAGAATTACTCGACCTGCTTGGTGGAGAATTTTACGTTGATTATGATGAGTTTGCTATTCGTGATTTACCATTAAACCCTGATGCCCAGCAGGCAGACCTCAATAACCCTAATCGAATTCTTGGGGAAGGAGATATTTTTGGTTATCACTATGATGTCAATATCAATGAGGCCACGGCTTGGACGCAGCTGGGGTATTCGGGACGTCATATTGATTTTTTCGCTGGAGCGAAACTAAGTAATACACAGTTTTGGAGAGAAGGTTATTACAGAAATGGTTTATTTCCAGAGAGCTCCGAAGGTGAATCAGAGAAGCAATCCTTTTTAAACTATCAGATCAAAGCTGGCGCGACGTACAAGTTGGACAACAGAAATTATTTTTCTGCCAACGTCAATTATATGACAAGAGCCCCATTCGCTCGATTTGCATATGTAAGTCCACGTACACGAGATCAGCTAGTACCCAATCTGCAAAGTGAAAAAATCTTGAGTGGTGAGGCCTCATACGTAGCACGTTTTCCAAAAACTAAAGCTACGGTGACGGGATATTATACTCGATTTGATGATGGTTTATTTTCAAGAAGCTTTTATCATGACCAGGAGAGAGGATTTGTCAATTATATCATGAATGGC
>JAHDGW010000006.1 GCA_020631635.1 Saprospiraceae bacterium | reverse complement strand
TGTTGATCCCAAAATCAATTGACTAAATAATTTAGAATAGATTTTTCTATGAAAAAGTTAGCAGTAGCTCTACTATTTACGCTGTTTGTGATGACTAGCTCTTATGCTCAGAATCCAAACTATAAGTATGGTCTTACGACCAAAACACTCTTTATGGATTACCAATCTCAACAAGATGGAGGATCCATATCTGATTTTAAAAGTTACCACTACGGATTTGAGCTTGGATTCCTCTATAATATTCAAGAAAATGTAAACTTAGTATTTCCAGTTAAGGTTGGCGTAGTCAAAAGCCATACAGAATTAGAAAATTTTCATAAAACCGTAGCTGGCTTAGATGCTCAAATTCAATATCAGTTTTATAAACCTGATACCAAAATAGTTCCCTATATCATGGGGGGACTAGGAGCACATACGGAGACTGAAGGAGAAACCAATGTACAAGCTCCAGTAGGCGCTGGTATTAACATTAAAATGGCAGATAACGCATTTTTTAATATTCAATCAGAATATAGATTTTCATTGGCACAAGATAGAAACCATCTACATCACGGACTTGGATTCGTATACCTGTTTGGATCTAAAGGGGATAAGCCCGCGATGCCTAAAGAAGAAAATAAGGAAGGACCAGATAGTGATGGTGATGGTTTAGCGGATGAAATTGATCTATGCCCACAGGATTTTGGTTCTAGAGAGCTCAATGGTTGTCCTGATAAAGATGGAGACGGCATTGCTGATTACGAAGATGCTTGTCCTGAATACGCGGGATTAAAAGTATTTAAAGGTTGCCCTGACAGCGATGGTGATGGTATTTCTGACAATGAAGATGAATGCCCTAATATGGCTGGACTTAGCACCAATAAAGGATGTCCAGATAATGACGCGGATGGAGATGGTATACCTGATGCCTTAGACAAATGTCCAAATATAAGTGGCTCTGCAGCTAATAATGGTTGTCCGACCGAAGATTCTGATCGTGATGGTATCCCTGATGCGGAAGATAAGTGTCCTAATGATAGAGGAAGTATCTCAGCTGGAGGTTGTCCTGATGCAGATGGAGATGGAATAGCTGACTTCGCTGATAAGTGTCCTTATAAAGCAGGACTTAGCGTATATAGTGGTTGTCCTGATACTGATGGTGATGGTATAGATGACGGTAGAGATAAGTGTCCTAATAGTGCTGGTCCTGTTTCTACTCAAGGATGCCCTGAGATCGACAAAGCTGATATTGAATTTTTGGAAACTGCGATGAGATCAGTACAATTTGATACTGGAAGAGCAACGCTAAAACCATCTTCTCTGAAAGTACTCCAACAGATATCAAGTATTATGAATAAATACCCTGATTTTAACCTAAGCATCAATGGTCATACTGATAATACAGGAAGCGCTAGAGCTAATCAGCAATTGTCAGAACGAAGAGCAAAAGCATGTTATGACTACCTTTCAAGACAAGGTATATCCGTATCTCGAATGAACTATACTGGATATGGCGAAAGTACACCAATATCAGACAATACTACATTGAGAGGTAGAGCATTGAATAGACGTACAGAGTTTAATTTAGTTCCAAGGAATTAAGCATTTATAAAGCAAAGAAAGGGAAATTGATATCGTTCGATTTCCCTTTTATCCTATTTATAATGTAAGATGTCGGATAGGATGACTTATGAAATATATTCGAGATCAAGGCAAAAAACACAGGCATAGCCTTAGCTACGCCGAGTATTTTTAACGCAGATATTGGATATAGTTCATATCAGAAATACGTCATTTTATTTCATAAATGGTATTCTTATATTCATTGCCTACTATTGCTCTATGATATTTATGCCAAATTCTATTCTTATTTCGTCCATAGATTTATCCAAATAATGAGAATAGTTTCTGAAGGGCCATGGCTTGGTCATCATTCTTGATCGATAGATAGCCTTTGGTATGGTCAATATGAGTATGACTATATTTTTCAGAACATGAATTACGCTATACTGTTTTGCTAGATGGTAAGCGCCCACTTCTGCATAGGCTTTTGTAATCTCACTATATCTCAAATCTGTACCGAAAGTACACCATATTTTGACAATTCCTTCACCATAAAGACTGGTATTACATCCGAAAACTACATGAGCGATATCATGGCAGTCCATGAATTCTTTACTCTCTTGGGATTGGTTCACCGTAGAGAAATACGATTTGTTTTTTTCTCTAAAAATTTCAAGTTTTTGGCGTAGTGTCATAGAAGTGTGGGAGCATTACTTTGTACTATATTGCAGTACCTTCCACATTCTCTGCTTTGACTAGAACTGCTGCTTTCATATCTTCCTTATATTTCAGCAGCTTTTGATACAATTCTGGGTTGCTACTACCTAAGATATGAGCCGCTAATATTCCGGCATTTTTGGCACCATTTAGTGCGACTGTAGCTACAGGAATACCATTAGGCATCTGTAAGATCGATAATATAGAATCCCAACCATCAATAGAATTGCTCGATTTGATAGGAACACCGATCACGGGTAAGGGCACGAGAGATGCCACCATGCCCGGTAAATGTGCTGCTCCACCAGCACCCGCTATAATGACTCGTATACCTCTATCGTAAGCATGATGAGCATAGTCAATCATACGGTCTGGTGTACGATGAGCAGAGACTACGGTCATTTCATAATCTACTCCAAACTCTTTAAGGACGATCGCTGCGGCTTTCATTACTGGAAGATCAGAGTCAGATCCCATGATAATTCCTACTTTACTCATAGTTGGACGGTTGTCAGTTAGATAGTTGTAATTTGTTTGCAGTTAAATTTCATTGAGAGAGCAATTCTTCTCGATTAACTAATGTAGCATTTTTATTTGGATATGACTTGAAGCCTATCTTTCAGTATTCTTGCTCTTTTTATCGCATCTTCTAAAGATCTTGCAACGACGGTAGCATGTCCCATCTTTCGATAGGGTTTGGTTGTTGTTTTTCCATATAGATGTATGTGGGCCTCTGGTATTTGTAAGCATTCCTCTAATCCATCATAACTAGCTTCTCCAGTATGATCAGGATGCCCGAGTATATTGACCATGGCAGCTGGAGATAGGATTTCTGTTTCCCCTAAAGGTAAATTTAGTATTGCTCTTATATGCTGCTCGTACTGTGATGTAGCGTTAGCTTCTATGGTATGGTGACCACTATTATGTGGTCGTGGTGCAACTTCGTTAATAAGCACCTCATCAGAATTAGTCACAAATAGCTCAACGGCAAGAAGCCCAACAATACCCATTTTTTGCACCAAAGCTTCAGATATTCGCTTACATTTTATTTGCAGCTCTTCACTTATTTTAGAAGGACTTATCAAAAACTCTACGAGATTAGCCGTGGGATGAAACATCATCTCTACCGCAGGGAAAGACTTAATTTCTCCTTTAGGGTTTCTAGCAACGATAATCGAAATTTCCGTCTGTATATCGACTAAATCTTCTATCACAGAAGGGACGTCAAATATTGATTCAAAATCACTTTCTGTGCGGATGACTGTTACTCCTTTTCCATCATATCCATCTGTTCTTGACTTCTGGACAAATGGTAGGCTGAGTTTACCAGTATTAATAAGCTCTAGTACCTCTGCTTTATCTTGAACGAGGATATAGCTGCTCGTGGGGAAACCTGATTCTTGATAAAAGTCTTTTTGCAAGCCCTTGTCCTTGATGGTATCTAAGATATCCGGCTGGGGGTAGACCTTTTTTCCCTGCGCTACCAAATCGTGTAAGGCACGGGTATTGACCGCCTCTATTTCGACGGTTATGATATCCATCTCACTCCCAAAAGCCATTACATCTTCATATTGAGTAAAATCACCGTATATGACATGAGGCCATATTTGTGGAGTGGGGAAGTCTTTGTTTTTTTCTAGAATATGTAATGGATAACCTAGTTTGCTACCCGCTTGTACCAGCATCTTTCCGAGTTGACCACCTCCTAATATTCCTACTTTTTGCTCTAAAATATTTGACATACCACAAAGGTAAAAAATGGAAAGTCTTTAGGTGATAATTATTCGACTTCAAACTTAAAATTACGATGAGGAAGAATTTGATTGAATAGATTTAATTGTTCATTAGTGATATAGGCGACTCTTGGATAACCTCCGGTTGTCTGACCATCTCTAAGGATGACCATAAGATGACCATCATAGTTGAGCTGTATCATACCTGGAATGATACAATTAGAATTCTTTGGCTTTTCTCTGAGCAGAAGTTTTTCTTGAGCTGTGACATGCGCTGCCATTCGATCACTTCGGCTAGTTATTTGAAAATAAAGCTGACTAAATAATCGCTTAGAATTTTGATCCAATAATTCCCACTCGGGCCCTTTTTGTATTTTAATGGTTTGTAAGTTTTTGTATACTGGCTTGGTAACTGATACCTTATCGGGCAGCGTATTTTGGCGTTTTTTAAGTTTGATAGCATCACCCTTCTGTAAGATTCGACCGCCATTGGCACCTATCGTCGCGGTGGGGTATGTAGCATATGATCCCAATGTTGTTTTTTCATCGAGATCCATATCAAAAGCGATATATGATCGTGCCATTTTCTTGCCGTAGCTCCCTGTCAGCATATCTCCTTTAGAAATGAATATCTTTTTATCTAGCTCAATCTTTTGACCATTCAGTTTCCAATCAAAATCTGCGCCTGTAAGTGCAACATGCATCGGATGATGAAAGCGTAAGCCCATTCCTGATAGGTTACATTCTATGACAGGATGATGTAGTGTATTGGATAAAATATAGTTTGCATATTGGGCAGCTTGAGTATCCATATAGCCAGAACTTGGGATTGCATAAAACTTAGTACAATCCCGTCCACCATCTTGAATGATGCTATACAAGCCTGCGTCTGTGATCTCTATTACTTGTCGGTTTTCTTCCATGTCAGATCGATTTGAAGTTGATGATTTGCCCTATTGGAAGACGGTGTATGTTTTCACTATTGAAGTCAAGTAAATTTTGATTGCATTCACCAATTTCTATCCAGCCACCTGGGCTATCAATACCATATATCCCTATGTACTCACCACCTAGAGCTAGCGTTTTGGCTTTAATCTTACGTTTTGGTTTACTGGATCGAGGGATTTGCATGGACTTAGGCAAACCAGTAAGGTAGCAGAACCCCGGAAGGAATCCATACATACATAATCTGAAGTCTAGGCGCTCCAATAGGTCGATATATTGTTGCCTTGTAATTTTGACATGAGCCTCTATATGTGACCAATCGTTACCTTTATCGGGGTCAAACTCTAGAACTATTTTATCCTTACTCGGTATGGGAATGTTGCTTATGTCAATCTTTAGATCGAGTAATTGTTCTACTGCTGAAGATTCACAAAGTTGGATACATATCTCAGCGTTTGTGGCATGACAATCTTTGATGACGTGGTTTTCAGAATGATAGAGGTATTGAGCAAGTAGAGGAATATCTATTTGGGAGTATTCGGATATCGCTTGTCCAAAAATATAAGAATCATATACTTTAATATCTAAGATGTCTCTAAGTGTTTTTTCCACGAGCGATCTTTTTGGTTTTACAATATTCTCCTATCTGTTGAAGTATATTAAGGGCATTAGGGCTATCACTATGGACGCAAAGAGTTTGAAATTCTGGTTTTAAAACAGTCCCATCTATTGTCAATAATTCACCATACATAATCAATCGATCTAGATTTGCGATGACTTCTTTCGGATCGCTAATAAGGGCATTTTCTTGTTGACGTGAAACGAGCGATTGATCTTTGTTATAATTTCGATCCAAAAATAGTTCTTGACTGATATTAAAGATTTTTTCAGTGATAAGTGCATTGGTGAAAATGTATAAGCTATCATCCCAACTGTGCATTAAATTAAATACTTGCCTTCTGAGCTGAGCATCTTTTTGACAATCATTATAAAGTGCTCCGTGTGGTTTGATATGCGATATAGTAGCACCTATTCGCTGTACGATTTTTTTAAACGAATTCCATTGAAAATTCAATGCTTGAGCTAATTCTATCCATGATAAATCCATACTCAATCTGCCAAAATTATCTTGATCGGGGTAGGAGGGGTGAGCACCTATTTCTACTTTATGCTTTTGAGCAAGCTCTATAGAATGAATCATAGAATCAACATCTCCAGTATGCCCACCGCATGCAATGTTACATGCATCTATCAATGGCATAATGGATTTATCAAGATTAGTGTTACCTTCTCCCAGATCACAATTGATATGTATATGATTTCTCACGATCACTTATTGGAAAATACCGAATACACTATGCATAGCTCGTAAAGAAATAAAGATAGTTACGATCAAAACCAATAGGGCTAGTCCATTATATACGAGGCTGTTGATGTCTTTGCCTACAATAGATTTCTGATTAGTCATCCATATAAGTATGCCTGCTAGTAGTGGAAGTATAACTCCATTCGCGACTTGAGCAAATTTTATTATTAAAATGGGTTGATAACCAGAAAGAGAAATTATCACGCCAATCAGAATAATGACTATCCAGATACTTTTGAAATACCAACTATCCCGAGATAGACTAAATACTTCTTTACCGACATAGGCTGCCGCCAAAGGAGCTGTAATCGCGGAACTCAATCCTGCGGCTAATAGCCCTATCGAGATTATATACAAGGACCCTTCGCCAAAGCTAGGGTTGAGTAGCGTTGCTAGATCCATGATCGATTTCACGGATCCACCGCCATTCATTGTGCTGGTTTCAGCGGCCACAATCAGAATCAGGATAGAGATCAACCCTCCCAAAAATACTGCGAGCATGTTTTCTATTCTGAGATCTTGGAGTGAATACCCTTGATCATATTTTTCAGAGATAAGAGAAGCATGTAAAAATAGATTGTAGGGCACCACAGTAGTACCTACTAGCGCTACAGCCTTGAGTATACTATCACTTGATATACTGGAAGGCATTATACCTGATAGTATATTTGAATAACTGGGCCCGATCATACAGACGGCTATCAAAAAGCAAACGACCATCAGTATGACAATACCACTTATGATCATCTGGAAGTAACGAACAGATGGTACACTCAATAAGCCTATAGCTAAGATGCCTATGATGATCGGAAACCACCAAATATCACCAAATAAGCCCGATAGCCCTAGTCCTGCTCCAGCTATATTGCCAGATTCGTAAGCAGTATTCCCAACTAAAATAGCTGCTAGTAAAAGAACGATAATTGAAATTCTTATGACTTTGTTTGGAATGTAATTTTGAAGGGCTTGAGCAAGTCCTTGTTGTGTTTTTAGACCAACTCTTGCTGACATTTCTTGCAAGACAACTGTTGTGAAAATTGCGAATAGCAATACCCATAGAAGTTCATAACCTAATTCATAACCCGCAATAGTACATACAGTCAATGTGCCCGGACCAATGAAGGCCGCAGTGATAAGCATAGAAGGTCCAAAATACTTTTTAAGAGAGCTGATCATTGAGCACTTGTTTTGAGTGCATATAATGCAAAACTTGCGAGCCAATGCTCCCCAGCATAATCACCATCTTTTATTTTATCCAAGGAATGATTGATATGCTGATCTGCTAATTGATTTGCATATTCTTGATCAAGATTATACAGGCACCAAGCTCTAGAAAAATTGAGTCCATCTAGATGCACTAGTTTACCATCAGACCGATCCTTTACTTCTCCGGGGCTAAGTGTAAGACTGTTATCAAATAGGCTAGGAAGAAAGGCACTACTCCAAGACTTAAATTCATCCTTACTTAGTACTTTTTTCATAAGACTGAGTTCAGAAAGGCAGGGAGATAAAAAGTCATATCCGCTAGGCTCCCAAGTTATAGGGCAGTCTTCGTCTCTAGCATAAAAGCGCATGGCATGCTCTTTAACAGAATTGGCAAAAACATTATTACCAGACTGTACCGCATAATCTAAAGCGAAACTTAGACCAAAAGCGGTATTTGTATGTTCTCCAACTCGAATAGGATAGACCAGTTTGGGTAAATAGTCTTCATACTTTTTGATAATCAGATTGCTGAGTGGTCTCAATGTATTGGCATAGCTTTTGGCTTGTTCGATTTCCCAAGTATCCAGTTCTTCTTGAAGCTTGAGCAGCCAGGCCCATCCATAAGTCCGTTCAAAGGATGCCGAATACTTATTGAGATTGAAATAAGCAATTTCTTGAGTTATATTCTCTTTTGTGAAATGCTTGTTGAAAATGGAGAGTACCTCATTTTTTCGAGATAGCTCAGGATGCGATTTCAAAAGAAAAACCATAGACCAATAACCATGCACAGCGGAGTGCCAATCAAAACAACCATAAAAGATAGGGTGGTGTACGATCGGTAAGTCAAGATCGCTGGAGTCAGCTAATATGATACCTGATTTATAAGGGAGTTGTTGTTCGACACATTTGAGAGGTAAGTCTAAAAGCTGCTCTGCAAGAACTTTAGATAATACTGGTGTTTGACTATCTACAATCGGATGATGATCAGTAGTGTTGCAAGACAGGGCAAGGATACCGATAAGAAGTAAAGTGATTATTCGCATTTCATAATATTACATAATGTAGCGGGCAAATGGAACAAAATGCAATAGGTAATAGGATTTTCGTGGATAATAAATTTTGGAAACTAGATTATTCATCATATTAGAGGAAAATTGAAACACATGAAGACTATATTCCGTAATGCTTTGGTGATCTCGGATGGTATATCAAAAGAGGCTGACGTTTTGGTCGTGAATGACAAAATTGAAAAAATTGCCCCATCGATAGCTACTCATGCCGATGCCGAGGTGAACTGTGAGGGATTGTGGATGATGCCAGGTATTATTGATGATCAGGTACATTTCAGAGAACCAGGCCTTACACATAAGGCCAATATCCATTCCGAATCAAGGGCAGCAGTCGCTGGAGGTACGACTACATTTTTTGAAATGCCTAATACCAAACCCGCGGCATTGACCCAAGAGCTATTGCAGGATAAGTATGATATTGCTGCAGCATCTTCATTTGCCAATTACTCATTTTTCATGGGAGCCTCCAATGATAATTTGGAAGAAGTACTAAAGACAGATGGGAAGCAGGTATGTGGAGTAAAAATATTTATGGGGTCGAGTACGGGTAAGATGCTTGTCGATAATCGTACTGCACTAGAGTCATTGTTTAAGGAAGTACCATTGCTCATCGCTACACATTGCGAAGATGAGGAAACCATAAAGCAAAATATAGAATTTTATACCAAGGAGTTTGGTGATCAACTTGATGCAAGCTATCATCCGATCATTCGAAATGCCACAGGTTGCTTGCTGTCGTCTAGCTTAGCGGTTGACTTGGCTAAGCGATATAATACTAGACTCCATATACTGCATATTTCTACTCAGGATGAGATTGATCTTTTTACCAATGATATCCCTTTATCCGAAAAAAGAATAACATCAGAGGTCTGTGTCCATCACCTATACTTCGATGCTGAGCAATATGCTCAACTGGGTAATAAAATTAAATGTAATCCAGCGATCAAAGAAAAGGTGAATAAAGAAGCCTTATTTCAGGCGCTGCTAGATGATCGATTGGATATCATCGCAACCGATCATGCACCACATACCATAGAAGAAAAATCTAAACCATTCATGCAGGCGCCTAGCGGCTTACCACTCGTACAGCATAGTCTTCATATAATGTTAGATTTTTACCACAGGGGTATGATCACCAAAGAGAGAATTATTGAAAAGATGTGTCATGCACCCGCTGAATGTTTTCATGTTGAAGACCGAGGATATATTAGAGAGGGAAATTTCGCCGATCTTGTACTCGTAGACCCCACTAAGAACTATACTATAGATAAGTCCAATATTGCATATAAATGTGGTTGGTCGCCATTAGAAGGAAAAACCTTTAAGGGATCAGTCAAGTCAACTTATGTCAACGGATATAAAGTCTATGACGAAGGTCAGTATTTTGAACATGGGCATGGGCAACGCTGTTCTTTTGATATTCCATCTTAAACGTATAAAACCCAATTGCCAATATTTATGGCAATATTACCAGCGATTTCTAATTTTACCCAAAAATATGCCTTTGCAAAATCATAACTATGTCTACTCTGATTGCTAAAGAGACTTTATCCTTTTTAAAAGATTTGGCGAAAAACAATAATAAACCTTGGTTTGCTGATCAAAAAGCGAGGTACATCATCGCGCATGAAAACATGATCTCATTTGCTGATGATTTAAAAAAGGAAATGTCAAAGCATGATCAGATTGTAGATCAGACTGGTAAAAAGATTTTATTTCGGATATATCGAGATGTTCGTTTTTCGAAGGATAAGACACCATATAAAAATGGTTTTTCTGGGCAATTAAAGCGAGATACCGCTAGATTACGTGGCGGCTATTATTTCGCTATCCAACCGAATGGTCAGACCTTTATCGGAGGAGGGTTTTGGAAACCTGATTCCAAAGACTTAGCAAGGATCAGACACGAAATTGCTCATGACACCGAAGCATTTAGAGATGTTTTTAAAAATGATAAACTCCTGGAAAGATTTGGGTCGCTGCAAGGCGATCAAGTAAAGACTGCGCCCAAAGGATACAAAAAGGATGATCCTGCGATAGACCTATTGAGGTATAAATCATATTTTTTTGCGAAAAACTACTCAGACAAAGAGGTGCTTTCTGGAGGATTTCTAGATTCGGTTGTTGAAGACTATATAAGTTTGCGCCCTTGGTTTGATTTGATGAGTGATGTACTGACTACTGATATCAATGGTGTTTCACTCATAGATTAATATACCCTGCTCAAGCTCGTATATCTACAATAGGTCAGAATCTTCCTTTTTTCGTTCTATAAAAGAGAGAAAGGTATTTAGCTTTGTGGCTTAATTTTTTATAAAGTTTTCAACATTTCTAAGTTATAGATCGTTGTTGTAACATCTAATTGTAAATCATTGTAGCTCACGTGAATTATTACTCTTCTATTAATCTCATATTTTCTTTTCTTTTATTTTCTACGATGGGTCTGGCTCAAGAAGTCACGAGAGTCAAGGGTCAGGTATTTGATAAAGAAACTAAAGAACCTCTAGCTTTTGTCAATATCAGTTACGTAGGTACGGCAGTAGGTACTTCTACAGATCTGGATGGTCGATTTAAGCTTCATACGAGATTTCCAAGTGATACTCTTTTGATAGACTATATAGGGTACCAAGATCTTAAAGTATATGTGCCTAAAGGAACACGGATAAACAAAGATTTTTATCTCGAACCAGAGGGTCTACGGCTCAATACTGTCAACATTATTGCCGATAAAACAAAGTATTCCAAAAAGAACAATCCTTCTCTAGAGCTCATGAAAAAAGTCCTAGCTAATAAGGGTAAAAATCATTTAAAAGAAGAGGAATATTATTCTTATGATCAATACGATAAGGTAAGATTGGATATCAATAATATTACTGATAAATTCAAAAATCGTAGATTTTTGAGGGATTTTGATTTCCTATGGGAATATATAGATACGAGCGAAATCAATGGACGGACATACTTACCAGTATTTATTAGAGAAATTTCTAGTACAAAGTATCACAAAAGAGAAGGTTACATCAATAGAGAAATCAGATATGGTGTCAATTATTCAAAAGTGAACGATCAAGTAGATGCCAATAGCCTAAATGATATTATCGATTTACTCTATACCGATATTGATATCTATGAAGACGAGATCCAACTTATCGAAAATAATTTTGTCAGTCCTATAAGTAGCAATGGGGTAGATTTCTATAGATACTACATTCAGGATACTACCTATATCAATGGTAAGAGTGCTATAAATCTTGCTTTTATACCAGAGGATAAAGGGGATATGGGATTTACAGGAAATCTATTTATCTCCAATGATGACAGGTATTCTATATTAAAAGTAAAGATGGGGATCATCAATGGCATCAATCTTAATTTTGTAAGAGATTTAAGTATCGATCAAGAATTTAAAGAATATGAAGGCCGATTTTTAATAACAAAAGATGAAGTTGTCATTGATTACTCTTTGACAAATAATGGGATTGGTTTTTTTGGAAACCGAAGCTTACATCGGAGTAATTTCTCTTTTGATGCACCGCAGGATAAGTCTATATTTTCTGGTACTGAAGAGATTATTCTAAATGATAAAGGACTAGAACAAGGAGAAGACTTTTGGCAAAGTAATCGATTGGTACCCCTAGGTAAAAGTGATTTGGAACTCTACCAGATGATGGATACACTGCGCAATAACAGGAGATATCAGACGTATGTAACAGCTTTGAATATTGCGACTACTGGATATATTCCTTTAAAGTATTTCGAGATAGGAAAAGTAGCCAATTTCGCCAATTACAATCAAGTAGAAGATTGGACTTTAAGGTTTGGGATAAGTACTAAATTCGACTTTTCAAAAAAACTAAGACTGATCGGTGATATTTCCTATGCTACCAAAACTGAAAACTGGAAATGGTTTGGCAGAGCTGTATATAGCTTCAATAAGGATTGGTTTCAGAGTCCCAAACATGAATTCTCAATTTCTGTAGAGGAGGCAAGCTCTTTCCCAGGTCAGGAGTTAGAGAATTTTAATCCTGAAAATATATTTTTATCCTTTAGAAGAGGAGAAGCTACACGTATGTTACTCACTACTCGTTTGGAGTTTAGTTATTTGCGAGAAAGCGATCGCAGTCCTTTTTCAATTGAATTGGGAGCAAGATTTAGGGATCGAGAAGCAATCGGCTCATTGAGTTTTGATCGATATGATGAGGAGCTGGAGCAAATAGTTGCTGCGGGTAATGTACGTACCACTGAGCCTTTTATACGTTTGAGATATGCTCCTAATGAGCAGTTTCTACAAGGTAAAGATGCTAGAGTCCAACTTCAAAATGAATTTCCAATACTTACTTTACAATATGCTCGTGGACTTGCTAATGTACTTGGAGGTGAGCATGATTATCATAAATTGTATGCCACTCTTTTTAAGCAAATTGAATGGACGGAACTAGGAACTACGAATATCAATATGGAGGCGGGTAAACTCTGGGGTAATATACCGTACATACTGCATTGGCTTCCCAGAGGAAATCAGACCTATATTTATCAACTCTCTTCCTTCAATCTCATGAATTTTTTAGAGTTCACTGCTGATCAGTTTGCGAGTTTTCAAGTAGAGCATTATTTCTATGGGTATTTCTTGAATAATATACCTCTCATCAAACATCTTAAATTGCGAGAAATTGTAGGTCTAAAGGTATATTATGGATCTACACGAGATGATGACAATCCAGATATCGATCCTACACTTATTCAATTTCCTAGAGATCAGAATGATCAACAAAGAACTTTCACATTTGGCAAAGAGCCTTATGTCGAAGCCAACATTGGCTTCAGCAATATTTTGAAATTTCTGAGAGTAGATTTTGTACAAAGGTTTACCTATCTCGATAATCCAGATGTACCTGCCTTATGGGGTAATAAGGGATTAGCTATCAGAGCGAGAGCACAGGTGGAGTTTTAGAGTAGTTCTTCTATTTTTTCTAAAAGCCACTGCTTATTGACAACTCCTTTTTTATGAGTCACTTCTTCTTTCAGCTTGATAAGCGCTTTGCGGTCTCTTGGCTCAATCTTGGTCAACTTTTGAGTATATTTCAAGAGGTCCATATAAAATGATTTACGCTCTTTAGTAGTTCCTTTTAATCGCCTTATGTATGCTCTAAAGCTCTCGATAAGTGAAGTCAAGGATAGATATTCATCTAGTTCATAATACGATGCAAGCATTAGAGTCTTAGAATTTAGATTGTACCCAATGTCTTCATATTCGACTTGATTTAAGAGCTCAAGTACCATCAAATAATCTTTCCTATAGAAGGCTAGTCTAGCTTGGTTGAATGTCAGTGCATTCTTTCTAAATTCTAGTGGTAATAAGGCGTTATATTTATTGATAAAACTTTCTACCCAATCAAATCTCTTGAGCCTAGTACCAATGAAGCATATATTTCTGAATGATGTTGGACTAAGTTGATTGTTGACAAGTAGATATCCTTGTTCTAGAGAATTTATATATGCGGTCAATAATTCTTCTTGAAATGATGCTTCACCAATATTTGTTTTTTGAATACAATAATTAAGGATAGCATCGTAAATTATCCTTCCTTCATTAGCGTTAAAGGTATCCTTATTACTCTCTAAAAGCTTTTTCAACTCGTAGTAATGCGTATCATTTTCAAAATCAGTAAACGTCTTGGAGACCAGATAATAGATTTGGGTTAATGGCTTGGTGTTATTATTTTTCACCCAACGTTCTACATATTTGATAAGCGGAAATTCTATTTTTAAGCCTACGACTCTGTTCCAAGACAAATACATACAATAGACTCTTAGCTTTTCTGTCGCAAACAAATCATTTAAGGATTGATTTATCGAATTGATTTCTTCACCAGAAAAATTCCTTTTAGACTTTACCTTCCGTTCAAACTCACTGGTATTCATGAATCGATAGTGCTCTAGCCTATATGATTCCAATAAGTGATCAAATGAACGTTCGAGTGCTCTTTTTTTAGTTCGTTCAGCTTGTTTGAACGCTTGCTTTTCAAGTAGTTCAATTTTTCTTTTTATTACTTCGTTTACTAACAGGTTTTCAAGGAGTAGCTTCTTTGACTTTAAGTTTTCCTGTTGTAGATATTGAGTAACTAATTCAAGTAAGGCATGATTGATTTTATTGAATTCATCTTTGCTCAACTTTTTATTGTAGATAGAACAAGCGCTATCTTGAAGGCTAGGCTCTTGTATAGAGTTTACGTTATTTATAAAACTGTGATAATAGGCAGAGAGTTTGTCGTTACTGTTAAAGTAAGGAGAATCTATAAATTTGGTTAAGCGATTTCGCTCTACTTTAGAGAAGCTTTTTATTATCTGTACAGCTTTGATATCCATTCTTTCAGTTCTCAGATTACGATTAACTTGATGATTATAAAAGTAGTATAATTCATCTATTTAAATATATTTATTTTCTCTATATGACGGTCTTTCCAAAAAAAATCACGTTATTTGTGGTGAAAGTAAAAACTCATGTACAGATATTATCTAATAATAATGTTTAGTTGGCTGGCATTCATGTCAGTAGATCTGTATGGTCAGCAAAATGCGAGTGAGTATAATTTCAAAGGGATAAAAGGGGATACCATACATTTCAATATTATTTCAAATAATACACCTCAAATCATTGAGGTAGTCGATAATGGAAAACTCGAGCAAAATTATTTAGGTAATAACGTTTATGCCTTTGAGTATATTTCAGATGAATTATTTCTGGGCTTAGATAAAACTGTAATCCAATATTACGGTAATAGTTCAGTGCCGGGAGTATGGCCTACTCATTACACTGAGGTTTCTTTTTTCATGGCTAGTAGCATCATTAATGCAAAAGATGATTTTATAGATGTGCAAAGTACATCTTTCATGATCGATCCGATGGAAAATGATGATTTAAACATTCATGAAGCTAGCCTCGCAGGTATCGCTAATGAGAAAAATATTGTATCTACATTACATACAAGCGACTCCATATCGGTTTTGGATATTTTGGATACTCAAGATTTAGGATTGATACAATACATCGTAGAGGATTCATTAGGTAGCTCTGCTTTGGGGATGATAAAAGTTAGGCATGAAGATTATATCCCAGCGGATACCACAATTCATTATATAGAAGTAGGGAGCTCATTCGAGATCATATTGAAAAATGAAGCTTACATTAATTCTCAGCCATTATTTGGTGCTTTAGACAAACAAGGATCTGGGAGATTTCAATATACTTCAAATTCGGAAGGTATAGATACCTTAGTTTTTGATAATGGTTCCATTAATTATCACGTCATACTTAACTCAAGAGACCTTGATGAAGGTTTACCTTTTGTTAAAGATGATGAAGCATACGTAATGGTAGGCGAAGAAATGATTATTGATGTGACTGAAAACGATGTGCTAAATGACGCATTTATCGTATCGTATTCACCCCAGCTTACAGAAATTAGTTCAGGTATATTTTCTTATACCCCGTTCCCTTGGGAAACTGGATATAAAATCTTTGAGTACACGGCATATAACGGATTTGAGCATCAAAGTGCTAATATTTTACTCAAAATTGATGAGTATGCGCCTAGGGTAACAGAGGTTTATTCCTTTGAGACTTCGAAGAACCTTTCCTTTTATATAGACTACGATGTTCCAGTCGATGAATTTGAATATACTATCGTATCTGCTCCTTCCAATGGTCAGATCAATATAGGAGGTCATGGAGCTAGTGTTGATAATGACTGCGGGCAATATGAATCTAATTATTTGGTAGAGTATAGGCCTAATCCGAATTTTTACGGAGACGATTATTTTGAACTTAGGTTTTGCGGGAATATATCTAATGCCTGTAGGGTCGTCAAAGTTAATATGACTATCAAGGATTCTGAAGAATCATGTGAATGTATAGCCAATGATTGTATTTGGTCTGGAGATAGCAATAATGATGGTATTGTAGATGAGTTTGATCTTTTGCCTTTAGGTTATTGCATCGGTAGTACAGGTGACTCAAGAATATTGAATAATGATTGGCATGGATCTTTTGCTAATGATTGGTCTCAAGGTTTTATGTCTGGTAGCCTTAATGCAAAATATGTGGATGCCAATGGAGATGGTGTATTAAATTCTGATGATGCAATATGGGTAGAAAATAACTTTGGTCAATCACATAATATTATCAGTGATGATGTTCCTGCAATATCCAATATCCCACTAAGCTTTGTGCCAAGATCTACGGTTGTGGATTCGGGAGACTGGCTATTGGTGGATATCGTTTTAGGTAATGAACAAGTACTAATTCAAGATCTACAGGGTATTAGTTTCCAGCTTAATATTCCAGATTATTTAATAGATTCATCTAGTCTTTTTATAGATTATAATAAGGATGGATGGTTTACAAATCAAAGTCCAAGCTTAGAACTCACATTCCAACCTTCGGAGGGTCAAATACGTACCTCCTTTACCAGAACAGGAAATAATAGCATTGTAGGAGAAGGAATTATAGGAACTTTAGGATTTATCGTAGAAGATGATTTAAATGGTTTCAGAATAGGGGATGATCAGGAATATTTTGAATTCGATATTCAAAGCTCCAATGTGAGATCTATGGATATTTATGGAAATGGTATAGGACTACAGCCAACCAATGCAACGGTTAATCTAAGATTGGATAGATCGGCAGAAGAGTCTGACGACGATATTGTAGATAACCTCATTGTGTACCCTAACCCCGTTTCGACTCAAGTAACAGTTTTCAATAATTCAGAGAAGTCAGTAGAGTCAGTTGCTATTTATGATATCATGGGTAAGCTAATGAAAATAGTTACAGTTCCTCAAGATAACTTACAGTCTTACTATATGCTCAATGTGGAGGATCTCCATACAGGTATATATTTATTACAACTCAATTGTACTGACGGTCATTCATACAATCAGCGACTTGAGGTGATTCGGTAAGTATTGTTTGATTACATTCTAAGCCAGCATACGTTCCATTAACCATCACATCTTTCAATATTCTTTTTAACCTAGAGGTGGGATCTTGTATAATAATCTGATCTAGTTTATTTTAAGAAGAGTAATGATCACATGAATAGTAATAGTAGATTACTTTAAGTAGATATGTTCAACTATACTAAAGTGAGTTAGACTTAGATCTTATAATCTATCATAATCTTTTATTTTGAATAGCTGTCAATAGAGCGTCTCTATAGTTTTTACCAATAGGGAGGTGTTTTGTTTGTCCTTTTTCAGTAATCTCTATCATATTTCCTACGATTGCATTTATTTTTTGGACGTTGACAATGTATGATCTATGTACTCTCATAAATTGTTTGGCGGGCATTTTAGTTTCTAAACTTTTCATAGTTTGAAGGGTGATTACTCGGCCACTTTCCTTACGTATGATGACATAATCCTTAAGCCCTTCGATATATAAGATTTCACTATAACTTACTTTAACTAACTTTTTATCTGCTTTGACAAAGAAGTAATCTTCGTCATCAGGATTAAATTCTATCTCATTAGATTTAGAGCTTAATCGATCAGATATTTTATTGACACATTTCATAAATCTCTCCATAGAAATAGGTTTTAGGAGATAATCCATGGCGTTGAGCTCAAATCCTTGTACAGCATAGTCAGGGTAGGCCGTAGTAAAGATGACCTCGGGAGGATCGCTCAGTGTTTTTAAAAACTCAATCCCTGTCAACTGAGGCATCTGAATATCGAGAAACATGACATCAACATGATTATTTTTGAGGGCTTCATTTGCTTTAAAGGCATTTTCGCATCGGGCTACTAATTCCATTTCAGGTACTTGATTTATATAAGTCTCCATCACATCTAGAGCCAATGGCTCATCATCAACAATTATCGCTTTGATCATTTAGTTTAGGTTTAGATTTAGTGAGATTTTGTATTTATTTGGCTGATCATCTATATCTAAACTATAGCTTTTAGGATATAACAATGACAGTCGTTTTTTAATATTTGAAAGTCCAATACCTCCACTTTTTTTACCATTAAGATGTCCAGTAGGCATAGAACTAGCTTTAGAGTTTTCCACGTCCAATTTTATTTGAGTATTTTCTACAGTCATTTTGATATCAATATAGCCGCTTGATAAATGATTGCTTACCCCGTGCTTAAAGCTATTTTCTATAAATGGGATAAACATAAGTGGGGCGATCATTTGATTTCCTACCTCACCTGTAAGCTCAAAATCTATTTCAATATTTTCACCTTGACGCAATTTTTCAAGTTCGAGATAGTTTTTGAGATAATTGACTTCTTTGTAAAGGGGTACCCGATCTTCATTGCATTCATAAAGCATATACCTCATCATCTCTGATAGTTTCAATACCGTCGCGGGTGCTTCGTCGCTTTTTTTCAAAGTGAGAGCATAGAGATTATTCAGCGTATTAAATAGAAAATGAGGATTGATCTGGGATTTCAAAAAATTTAACTCGGACTTCAAATTTCTATTTTCAAGTTCTTGTCGTTCTCTTTGATGTATAACCCAATCATTAATAATTTGATAGATTGTACTGGCACCCGCTAAAAAGAAACTACTCAAGAAAAAGGATTGAAGGACTGATAATTCGCTAAATGCTTTACTGATATCTGGATCACTTCCATTCCACATCAAGAATACCACAGCCTTGATTGGGGTGATCAATAGACAGCTAAATACAAGAAGAGATACGTATTGAAATACCTTGTGCCGTTTCAGGTACTTTGGTATTAAGTACAATATGTTGAAATAGACAATTACAGCAAAGAATAGAATATTCAAAAGCTCTTCTATAAGTCCAGCAGGTATAGAGTTAGTAAAGTCATGTAGACGAAGAAATAATACGTATAGTAGTGCCCAAAATACGAAGTGTCCAAAATACTCATTACGAGTAAATCGTCTAATTAACTTGGAGACACTCCTTTTGTGGTCATTCATCGCATTCAATATTCAGGCTAATTTTTATTATTATTCAATTATTTCGATAAAGTATCAAGATACATTGATTAATCTTATTTTTGACTTGAATACAAACATTCAAGTTTGAATGCTGTTAGATGCTTATATCGCTTAAAAAATAAAAAATGAGCTACAATAAGACTGAGGTTTATAGTGCAGAAACCACGGATGAATTAAAGACTAGATATTCTGATATCTTAGATAAACTAGGTGAGGACAAAGATAGGGAAGGACTTGTAAAAACTCCAGAAAGAGCGGCAAAGGCAATGCAATTTCTGACACAAGGATACTCTCTAGATGCGGACAAAATTTTAAACTCCGCCTTATTTAAAGAAGACTATAATAATATGGTCATCGTGAAGGATATCGAGGTATATTCTTTATGTGAGCACCATATATTGCCTTTCTATGGGAAAGCTCATATCGCCTACATCCCAAATGGATATGTGGTAGGATTGAGTAAGATACCGAGAGTAGTTGATGTATTTGCTAGAAGACTACAGGTTCAGGAGCGTTTGACTCATGAAATCTTGAATTGTATTGATAAAGCACTGAAACCCCTCGGTGTCGCTGTAGTGATCGAAGCGGCTCATATGTGTATGATGATGAGAGGAGTACAAAAACAAAATTCTGTAACGACCACTTCTGCATTTACTGGTGAATTTAAAAATGTAGAAACGAGAAGTGAATTCCTAAATTTAATTAACGCTAATCTGAGATAAGCATAATTTGATTTCAGTTTTTTTCTGATTAGTAGAATTTAACCCCTAGCTTTGCATTCAAATTGAGTTGAAATGATAGCATACGTATTTCCTGGACAAGGAAGTCAGTTTTCGGGTATGGGAAAGGAGCTTTATGAGTCAAACGATAAGGCCAAAGCTCTTTTTCAAAAGGCTAATGAAATATTAGGCTTTGACCTTTCAAAGGTAATGTTTGAAGGAACTGCAGAAGATTTAAAATGTACAAAATATGCTCAACCTGCAATATTTTGCCACTCGGTAATCAGTTATTTAATTAATGATAAACTAGCACCTGATGCTGTGGCAGGTCATTCTTTAGGAGAGTTTTCGGCATTAGTGGCGGCGGGAGTTCTGAGTTTTGAAGATGGATTGAAACTTGTACATACAAGAGCTAGTGCAATGCAAAAGGCTTGTGATATAGCAGATGGCACTATGGCTGCTATTGTAGGTCTTGAAGATGCCGCTGTAGAGGAAGTATGTAATACTGTAGAAGGTGTAGTGGTCGCGGCCAATTATAATTGCCCCGGTCAGTTAGTGATTTCTGGCGAAAGAAAGGCAGTTGAGCAATCATGCGAACTCCTCAAAGAGAAAGGGGCAAGAAGGGCATTAATATTACCTGTGGGTGGTGCATTTCACTCACCACTAATGCAGCCGGCTCGTGAAGAATTGGCAGAAGCCATAGAAAAAGCTAAGTTCAACACTCCAAAGTGTCCAATTTATCAGAATGTGGATGGCGCATCACATACCGATTCGATTGAAATAAAGGATAATCTTGTACAACAATTAACTTCGTCAGTGCTGTGGACGCAGACTATGAAAAATCTGCAACGAGATGGTCTGACTGAAGTTGTAGAGGTTGGCGGAAATGGAAAAGTCGTAAGCGGAATGTTTAAGAAATTAGATCGATCCATTCCAACGCGTCCTCTTCATGTCTAGGATTTCCAGAAACATAGAGTCTGGCTCTCTATTGGTGTCCCAACCATTTATGATGGACACTAACTTCAAAAGGTCAGTAATTTTAATCACAGATCACGACGATGAAGATGGCTCTGTTGGGTTTGTTCTCAATAAGAGAATCCATATGAGTATCAATGAGTTGATAGGTGATTTTCCAGAATTTGAAGCAACAGTATACTACGGCGGACCTGTGGCCACGGATACCATTCATTATATTCATGATTGCGGAGATATATTAGAAGAAAGTGTTGAGATCAAACCAGGTCTATATTGGGGAGGTAACTTTGATAAGCTAAAATTTTTAGTCAGAAATAAACTTATACAACCTATCAATATCCGATTCTATATCGGTTATAGTGGGTGGTCTACAGGGCAGTTGTATGATGAACTTGATTTTGGTTCGTGGTTGACAGCCGAATTTGATCTGAATTATATTTTTAATAAAAATGAAATCTCTTTATGGAGTCAAGTACTGCATAATAAGGGAAATACTTACACCGTACTAGCACAAATACCAGAATTTGTGAGTTTAAACTAATTTTGAAGTATGATTGATTTAAGAGGCATAAATCTCAAGTATGGAGATCGTCATATTTTCAAAAATCTAAACCTGACGTTTAAGGATCAAGAAAGAATAGGCTTGATCGGTAGAAATGGGGCAGGGAAGTCCACGCTGCTTAAAATCATAGCTAAGCATATATCAGCAGACTCAGGTACCATAGATATACCAAATGGTATGACCATGGGTTTCTTGACGCAAGACCTTTATGTCAATGAAGAGAATTCTGTACTTACAGAAGCTTTAACGGCCTTTGAGAGTCTCAATAACCTAGAAGCTGAGTTGGAGAAATTGAATGATGAGTTGGCAGGTAGAATGGATTATGAATCTGATGACTACATGAAACTCATCGATCGTATAACAGGTTTATCTGAGCAGTTAGGGCACTACGATGTCAATACGGTAGAAGCGACTGCGGTTAAACTTCTCAAAGGCTTAGGGTTTAAGGATTCTAATATCAATAATGCTGTATCGACCTTTAGTGGTGGTTGGAAAATGAGAATAGAGCTTGCTAAGTTATTGTTACGAGAACCCAATATATTGATGCTTGATGAGCCTACTAATCACTTGGATATCGAATCTATCATATGGCTAGAGCAATATATCAAGGATTATGATGGTATAGTCATTGTGATATCGCATGATCAAGAATTTTTGGATAATGTATGCAATCGTATAGTTGAATTGGAATTATCCCGTGTTTTTGATGTAAAATCAAATTATTCTGGATTCATGATAGAAAAAGAGCTCCAACGCCAAGTCATGGAATCTACGATCAAAAATCAACAAAAGGAGATCGCAGAGAAAGAACGATTGATCGAGAAATTTAGAGCCAAAGCGAATAAAGCAAAATTTGCACAGTCTCTTATCAAGCAGCTAGATAAGATGGATCGTATAGAAGAGTTTGCCAGCGATACTAAGGCAATGAATCTAAGATTTCCACCGGCAGGAAGGTCTGGGCAGATCGTAAGTAAAGCAGAATCTTTAACGAAGTCTTATGGTCAAAATCTGGTATTGGATAAGGTGGATTTTCAAATCGAGAGAGGAGAGAGGCTGGCATTCGTAGGGCAGAATGGTCAAGGTAAATCCACTCTTGCCAAAATACTTACTGATGAAATAGAAGCCTCACAAGGAGAGGTTACCACTGGGCATAATGTTTCTATTGGTTATTTTGCTCAGGATCAACCAGAGCAACTTGATGGTGATCGTACTCTACTCGAGGTAGTTGAGGGTAAGGCTCCACCAGAGCTTAGAAGTAAGGCACGTAATATTTTAGGTTCATTTTTATTTTCTGGTGAAGATGTTGATAAAAAAGTGAAAGTCCTTTCTGGGGGTGAGCGTTCACGTCTCGCTTTGGCATGCTTGATTATGCAGGAAAATAACTTCTTAGTCTTGGATGAACCTACCAATCACTTGGATATTATCTCTAAGCAAAGGCTCAAGGATGCGCTCATGCAATATGATGGTACTTTGCTGGTAGTAAGTCACGACAGAAGCTTTCTACAAGGACTTACGTCCAAGACGGTAGAATTCAAAAATAGAAATATAAAATACCATATAGGTGACGTCAATGAGTTTCTCAATTCTAGAGCAACAGATACGTTTAGAGAAATAGAAAAAGCTACCATAGTCAAAAGCAAAAAGCAAGAGGAACTTAAGACAGAGGTGAATAAAATGTCCCGTGATGATGAAAAGAAACTAAGAAGAAAGCTACGGTATGTAGAGCGAGATATAGAAAAGTTAGAAGGGCAAATAAAAGAAATAGAAGCTGAAATGGCTGATCCTAAGTTTTATATGAGAGAGGATAGTGTAAGCCTAAGCAAAGCTCATGGAGACTATAAAGAGCAACTGGACACGAAAATGTCTGAATGGGATGACCTAGCTACTCAGCTTGGAGATTGATTTATAAGGCTGTCTCTTTCCTTAAACATGTAACCGATACCTCTCACAGATTTGAAATATTGTGGCTTTTTGGGATCTACTTCGAAATATTTTCTATAAGCCAATATGAAATTATCGATCGTTCTGGTGCTGGGATATACATCATATCCCCATACTGTATTGAGTATGCTTTGTCTTGAAACTACTTCGTTTTTATGTTCGATCAGCATTTTCAGCAGGTAAGTTTCCTTATTCGTTAGATTGATGATACCCTTTGGTGTTGTAGCCTGAAATTTTGAAAACTCTATGGTATTTCCTTCAAAAGTATAGCGATGTATTTCTGGAGAACTCTTCGCAATAGCACGATTGAGGAGGTTTTTTATCCTTAGTAGTAGTTCCTCTAGATCAAAGGGTTTTGTAACGTAATCATCTGCGCCTAGTTTAAGTCCTTGTACACGATCTTTAGGACTATCTTTTGCTGATAGCATAAGTATAGGAGTGGTATCGCCAGTGACTTTGATTTGTTCACAGATTTCATATCCACTCGTATTAGGCAGCATGATATCTAGGATGACGAGGTCAAAATGTTGATTACGGTAAGAGTCGACTCCTACCATGCCATTTTCTGCAGCCACCACATCATAGCCCTCAAGCTCAAGATTCATTTTAAGGATAGATCTGATCTGTTCTTCGTCTTCTATGATAAGTATTCTTTTCATGTCAAGGGCAAGCTTAGGGTAAATTGGTTCATTTGGTTCACCACACTATATTCTATGTGACCATCATGACCGGATACAATTTCTTTTACGATATATAACCCCAAACCAGTTCCTTTGGTTGTTCTTTGGTGCTCATCTCCACCTCTAAAAAATTTTTGAAAAATTAATTCTCGATCTTCTTTTTTGATTAATAGACCGTCATTTGCTATGATTACTTTCGCCCTGTTATTTTCGATCTGGGATTGTACTACGATATTACTTCTGGCATATTTGCAGGCGTTGTCTATTAGATTGCATATACATATTTCTAAAGCACTTTTATCGACATACACTGAGGTATGATCAAGACTAAGGTGGCTTGTTATATGCTTTGCTGGATACCTTCCTTCTACTTTATCTATACCTTGTATCAATAATTTATCCAATGAGGTTTTCTCTAGATTAAACTCATAGCTATCCATGAGCCTAGTAGATAGCAGTATGTTATTGATAAGGGCATCTAGTCTTTTATTTTCTTCATGCGCCTTTCCACTTAGCTCTTTTACTTTATCAGGATTAAGATCCCGCTTGATGATAGTTTGGAGTATTAATTTAATAGAAGCCACGGGGGTCTTCAGCTCGTGAGTGATAGCCAGTAAGAAGTTGTTTTGCTGTTTATTGGTTTGGATAATACGATTTGCACTCGACCATATGATCCATAGACCAATGATAAGAGATATGCCAAAAAAAACAGATTCTCCATAAATCATATATCTCTGTTTCTTTGCATCGTCCATAATACTGGAGTAGGCAGGATCGTCTAAGACCGTATAATTAGTAATACCTAGTTGTTTTTCTTGATATAGTTTTAGATTTTCTACTTGAAGAGTGTTGATCTCTTGATTTTTACGAAGTAACAAAACGGACCACCATGCCAAAGCCAGCAGTAAGTAGGCGGCTACGATAATAGAGACAAGTTTTGTTTTATTCACGTACTTAAGCGTTAAAAAATCTGACTTAGTACTTCATTGATATGTCCAGCAGCAATATCTAGATGCTTGTGATCATGAGCAGCGGAAACAAATCCTACTTCATAACCTGATGGCCCTAGATACACTCCGCGTTGCAGTAATTCATGATGCATTGCCCTGAAGTATTGCATAGAGTCCGCATCGATTTCATTAGAGGTTGCAATTCTATCTTTAGCGAATGCAAACCAAAAAATGGATCCTATACTTTGTATTCTGACGGGCAAATCGTGATCTGATATATGCGTTCTGATTTGATCCAAGAAGTAATTTGTTTTTTTCTCTAGCTTTTCGTAAAAACCATCTTCTAATAATTGTTCGATAGCGGCTATACCCGCTGAGATCGCTACAGGGTTGGCGGATAGGGTGCCTGCTTGATATACGTCTCCGTCAGGTGCTATATGACTCATGATTTCATGATTTCCTCCATATGCCCCAACAGGCATACCACCACCTATGATTTTACCAAAAGTTATGATATCTGGTTGGATATGGTAGTAACCAGCGGCACCTTCAAATCCCACTCTAAATCCAGAAATAACCTCATCAAATATCAAAAGGACATCAAATCTATCACATAGCTGCCTTACCCAAGCTAAGAAATTATTGTCCTGTATAAGTAGACCATTATTTGCAGGTATAGGCTCTATGATAATGCATGATATTTCATGGCTTTTTTCCTCTAAAAGTGCCTCGAGTCCTGCTAAGTCATTTAATCCCAGTACGTAAGTATCCTCGATAAGAGATTTGGGAATACCAGCGGAAGTGCTTACACCAAAAGTTGCTAGTCCAGAACCAGCTTTTACTAGTAAAGAATCTACATGACCATGATAACAACCCTCAAATTTTACTACTTTATCTCTACCTGTATATCCTCTAGCAAGTCTTATCGCCGACATAACGGCCTCAGTGCCAGATGAGACGAATCGTATCTTATCTAGATATCGGTGATTTTCGATAATTAATCGTCCGATTTTATTACCTAGTTTAGTCGGTGTACCAAACGAAGTTCCGTGGGCTATCGTTTCAGTAATGGATTCTCTGATACGATCATTATTGTGACCCAAAATAAGTGGTCCCCACGAGCAGCAAAAATCTATAAAATCATTGTCATCTTCGTCTGTAATGATGCACCCATTACCTTTTTTAATAAATAAAGGCGGACCGCTTACCGATTTAAATGCACGTACAGGTGAATTTACTCCACCAGGAAAAAGTGTTTTTGCTTCTTCAAACAGTTCTGCCGATTTTGCTCTTTTCATGATATAAAAATAAGGGCTTGATCATCTCATTAGGTCATATTTTTGAAATATTATTATCCTTATTCCATTTAGCATAATTATGAATACTAACACCTTATGTATAGAGATATTTTCTATCTAATATCTTTCATGTTTTTAACACTGATATTCAATAGTTTAGCTTCATAGTTTAGTACTTTTGAAGGCTTGGAGAATGGTATATGAGTAAAAAGTTAAACATCCTGATTAAAAACTATTTACTGTTGCATGGCGAAGTCATTGTACCAGGATTAGGAAGGTTTAAAGAAGAGTACATTCCATCCTCACTCCATGTAGTATCCAAAAGTATAAAGCCATCAGCGACCAAATACAGCTTTGATGATAGCTATTTTAGTGATTCTGGTTTTATTGATTATGTATGCAGCATACTCAATATTTCTAAAAATAAGGCCGAGGATAAGATTAGAGAGTTTTCAGAGCAGGTACTGAATCGACTTCTAAATTACAGAATGGCTAAGTTGTATGGTATAGGCGAATTAAAACAAAAGGAAGATAAAACTATTGAGTTTGTTCCTGATGCTATATTGTATCAGGGAATGGGCACCATGTTACCTACTTTACAATTAAATCCTATAGAAAGAGGACAAGCGCCTAAGGAGGAGATTATCTTATCAAAACTAGAAGAGAATAAGAAGTATGCTGAAGACTTTAAGTCAAAGGCCATAAACGATCCAAATCCATCGGAGGTTCTGAATTCTGTGTATACTCAATCTCGATGGAAAGACTATATGCTATGTGCTATACTCATACTGGCCATTGTACTATTGATATCTCAATGTTCACAATTATATAAACAGAACGAACTCCGAAATAGAACATATCCGGTGACTAATATTTCTGAAGCACAAACTGACGACTCCATATTAGATGATCAGAGTGAAGCATTGAGTCGAAAAGCTGAATCTCATCACATAGATAGTAGAAATACTAACACTGATGACTCAGAGGCGATGCAAGGGCCTGTAAGAGAGATAGTATACAATTATAATTTATCAGAAGATATCATAGAAGAAGGGTGTATCATAGTAGTAGGCTCTTACAAGAATGCTAATAATGCAAATACGATGATCGCTAGAATAAAGAAGGATGGTCATAGGGTTTTCAAGGAGCCCAACAACATTGGTTATACTAGAGTAGGCTTGTTCGTCGATTGTAACAATGATTCCGATCTACCTTCGATATTACAAAATATAAGAGCGAGTTACTCAGACTCTAGTTGGTACCTCTCCCCTGAGTTAGATGTAGAATACTAAGAATGATTATAAGATTTTAGTCGTGGATAATGTCAAGGTCTTGGCTATAATCAAAATCATATATAGTATATCAGCTGTTGTATTTTTGAGCTGAGAAAGGAATGTTGTTTATTTAACTCTACTTACTAGAGTATTTGAAACACAGTTATAAATTAATCACAACCTAAATCTAGCCTAGACTGCGGATCATTATTGGGAAAGCATAAGCCTGATGGTAACGAGGTGGGAGCATACCTTGTAAGATCAGGATCACGTAATCCTTCTGCTAAGAAATCCACTAAATATCCTTTTTCTTCCTCGGTAAGATTTACGGGATTAAATTTATCAGACATCTGGCTGTCGGGAACATTCGGATTTTCTTTGATAGCTTTATCCTTATATTCTACGAGATCATAGAGGCTTTCCTTGGATGATCCGTGAAAGTAAAAAGGAGTATCACTCATATTATATATACCAGGTACCTTAAATTTATAGTTATCTTCTGCATTTAAAGTAAAACCACCTCTACCAAGATTTCTTTTATCACTAGGGCTTGTATTGAAACTTGGCCTCATAAACATATCATTGACACCTAGAGCATGAAACTCAGTGCTTCCTAGGTTTTCTTCATAATGACATTGATAACACTGTGCTTTCCCAAAAAATAAAATAGCACCTTGCTTTTGTTCAAAAGACATTGCATAGCTATCCCCTTTGAGCCAATTTTGGAAAGGAGCTTTCGTGGATAGTATCGTTCGGATATAAGCAGAATAGGCAAGCGATGCAGTAGCTTGGGTATATCGTTCGGTAGCAGGGATATCAGGAAACGCCTCGTCAAATAACTTAGTATAACCGTACTGATCAAGAATTTCTTCATCTATGCGTATCCTATGTACATGAAGACCTTCCATATTTTGTGCTTCAATCCCTAAATGGCCCGTATGGTTAAAATGTGTACCATCTTCTTCATTCCATAAATGTTCTGTACCTATATTAGCGCCTGTAGCTCCGAATGCTCCATTCCAAAAAGTATTAGTAACATAGGCAACATTCACTAGACTCAATGGCCTTGCGCTTTGTATATCAAGATCTTCTGGTTGATAGCTGGGGTGTTTAGTCCTATCTTCACCATTTACACCAAAACCTTCTCCACCGTCTGCAATTCCTTGAAAAGTACCGGGTCTAAAACCAGCTTCTGGAATATGGCAGGTTGCACAAGAATAAGTACCCGATCCGAATTCGAATTTTGAATCTACCCCTAATCCTGTTTCGTAGAACATTAGCTTACCTAATTCTACTTTTTCTCGCGTAAGGGGATTGAGAGGATCTGCAGGAATATTGGCTAGATCATTTTCATCATCAATGATATAGTAGTCCACGGTATTATCTGGACTTACGGCTTGTATATTTAGCCTGAGTTGATTGTCTAACTCAACAAGTCTAGGCATTTTATCCTTAGTACATCCAGCTAATAATCCTATTACTACAAAAAGACCAATAAAATTTCTCATATTTCTACTTAACTCTTACACCAATCAAATATATTAAATAAAAATTTAATATGTAAGTTGCTTAACATTAAACAAGTAGGTTTTTCTGTCCGCTCCGCAAAATTATAGATAAAAACGATCTTTATGTGAATTAGATTTGAAATTTCTCAACTTTTTAAAAATTTATCTATGGATATTGAATTATTTAGATCATCCTGTTTAGCTCTAGTTGGGGCGGAAGAATCTATGCCTTTCGGTGATGGTGCTTTAGTATTTAAAGTAGGGGCCAAAATGTTTGCTTTACTTAGACTTGATCCTAACGAACACAGTGTCAACCTTAAATGCGATCCCCAACGAGCACTTGAGCTTAGAGAAGAGTATCCCGATCACATTATACCGGGTTACCATATGAATAAAAAACATTGGAATACACTCTACCTAGATCACTTAGGAGACTCATTGATTTTAGAGCTGCTTAAGCATTCTTATGATCTTGTTTTTCAATCATTACCTAAGAAAGTAAGAGAAGCTATGTTAGATTAAATCAGCCAATTTTCCTGTTTTATGTACTCTTATACGTCCCTTGTCATCACGCTTTAGGGTAGCAGCTTCTATCTGTGGGCCATGCTCAAATACAACTATATCTTCAGGTGACATATATTCGTAAAGCCATTCTTTTTCTAGCATGGTATCTAATGGATGTAAATCATAACTCATTACATATGGCATACCGATATGCCCACTAGATGGTATTAAGTCTGCACCAAATATGATCTTTTTATGTTGTAATTTAAGTATAGGGAGAATCATACCTGCTGTATGACCATACAAAAATTTCATATCGATATGTGATGAAAAGGAGACAACATCACTATGGCTTTCTATAAAGTTTATTAGCCCCATCTCTTGTAAGGGTACTAAATTTTCTTTCAAAAAAGAAGCTCTTTCTCTAGGATTAGGATTCATTGCGGCCTTCCATTGTTCTTCACCTACCCAGTATTTAGCATTAGGGTAAGTAGCTTGTATTTTGCCCTTAGGGTTTAGCTCGAGTGCTCCACCCACATGATCAAAATGTAAATGCGTAAGAAAGACATCAGTGATATCTTCTTTGATGTATCCTTGAGCTTTTAATGCGGGTATGTACAGTTCTTCCTGAGAAGGGTAGAAGTGTGATCGAAATTTATCATCTTGTTTATTACCAATGCCTGTATCTATAAGTATGGTACGATCACCCTCTTTAAATACGAGAGATCGCATTGTCCAGGTACACATATTATTTTCATCACTAGGATTGAGCTTATCCCAAAGTGACTTGGGTACTACGCCATACATAGCTCCGCCATCTAGTTTAAATTTACCTTGCTCTATCGTATGAATTTCGCGTATCATATCTAAAATCCTATTGATTTTTTCTTAGAATCTAACTCTTTCTTGAGATTAAGCATTTTAAGTGCTGTGGCAGCGGCCTCTACACCTTTATTACCGTGTTTTCCTCCAGCTCTATCTTCCGCTTGTTCTTTTGTTCTTGGAGTAATGACTCCAAATATTACAGGCTTATTGAGTCCTATGCTTAATGACATAATGCCATGTGCAACTGCATTAGAGATGTATTCATCATGTTTTGTTTCACCCGTTATCACACAACCAAGACATATAATGGCATCAGGATTATGTTTAGCATTGATCATTTTCGCTGCTGCTGGCAACTCAAATGCTCCAGGCACCCAATACTCTAAAATATCATCAGAGGACACTTTATTATCGACTAATAAATTTTTGCTTGCCTCAAGCATAGCAGTATTTATATCTTTATTCCATTCACTTATCAGTATGGCTATCTTTTTTCCTTGCCCTGATGGTAGGTGTTCTTGAGTGGCTTTCGATAATGATTGATTGGCGCTTGACATGATCATGATTTGGGTTAAAAAAAATAGGTAGAATGATCTTGTCATCCTACCTATTAGTAACAACTATTATGTCTAGAAGTTATTAACGTAGATATTTTTCTATATCTCTAGCTTGAGTTGAGCTAGGATAATCCTTTTTGATCTTATTGAAAGCATCATTCGCCTGTTCTTGATTTCCTTGTACAGCAGATAGCATCCCATATTTTTTTAAATAATACGGAGATAATAAATTATTATCAGAATTATATGCTGCTTTTTTATAGCTAGATAGTGCTTTATCAAACTCATTCAATTCAGAATAGGCATCTCCTAAAGCGCCAAATTTCATAATTGGGCTAACCTTACCACTAGGGCTAAAATCAGAAAGATATTCAATAGCAACTTGATAGTTACCTAAGTTTAAATAACTTACGCCGGCATAATAGTTGGCAAGATTACCTGCTTTTGTACCACCATAGTTATCTATGATATCTAAGAAACCATCAAATCCAGCTCCAGGATTTTCTAATGCAAGCGCAAAAGAATCTACTTCAAACTGTTGCTGTGCCTTCGTAAGTGAAGCCATAGCTTCTTTTTCTGCAGGTTCATTTATCAGTACTTTCCAGATAAAATATCCTCCTATCAGTATTGCTAGTGCTGCAGCAATTCCTATAATTGCCATCTGATTTTTCTCAAAAAAACTTTGAGCACTTTCTTTAGCTTCTACTAAATCAATGAGCGTTTCGTCCTGCTCGCGTTTTGTTTGTCTTCTTCTTGCCATAATGCTTTTCTTAAAACGACCGCAAAAATATAAAAATCGTTGTTATTATTATCAAATCTCAACATATGAGTAAATAATAAATGAAGTTGGTTCCTTTTTAAGTGGTCTTTTTACGTCAAGAAAGGATAATCTTTTTGAAGATAGTTGTCTTCATACAGTTCAGAAGATATAGGGTAATCTGATTCTTCTGCAAACTTAACGGCCGCTTCGATTTCCTTATTAATAGCGTCTTTGATTTTATCAATCTCTGCTTTAGATGCTATTTTTTGATCTAGAATTTTATTTTCTGTCACCTTTAAAGGATCTATTTCTTTGTACTCTTGCACCTCTTCTTTTGATCGATATTTTCCAGGATCACTTACGCTATGTCCTCTATATCTATAGGTGTTTATCTCCAAGAAGTAGGGGCCTTTACCTGACCTGATATGCTTAGCCGCCCTAGAGAGAGCTTCGTGAACTTCCTCAGGACTCATACCATTTACCGATTCGCTAGGCATGTCAAATGCTGAGCCAACTTTGGCTATTTCTTGGACATTGCTTGTACGAGAGACAGATGTTCCCATCGCATAACCATTGTTTTCGCATATATATAGTACGGGAAGATTCCATGTCATAGCCATGTTGTAAGACTCATATAGAGCTCCCTGTCTCGCGGCACCATCACCAAACATGGTCACGCATAGGTTTTTGGTCTCTCTATAGTGCTCTGCGAATGCGATACCGGTGCCTATTGGAATTTGGGCACCTACAATTCCATTACCTCCGAAGTAATTATGCTCTTTCGAGAAGAAGTGCATAGATCCTCCTTTCCCTTTTACACATCCTGTTTCTTTACCAAAAAGCTCTGCCATGCAAGAGTTGGAATCCAATCCTCGACATAACGCTATACCATGCTGACGGTATGCGGTGACTATTTTGTCATCTGGTGTAATAGCACTTACTAAGCCCGCAGCTATAGCTTCTTGTCCGATATATACATGACAGAAACCTCTTATTTTTTGTTTGGAGTAAGCTTTCAATGTAGCCTCTTCAAATTTTCTAATACGCAACATGGTTTCATACCATTTGAGATATGTTGCTTTAGAATATTTTTTTGAAGTACTTTTTTTCTTTGATTTAGGTTTCGCTTCTACCACAGCTGCCATAGTCATTCTGATTAGATGTTGTTAGTATTATCGCATCACGGTCTTTGATCTAGTGATACTTCTTAACTTTGCAAAGATATAACAAATGAATTTCATTTTTAGATTAGATATACAATGAAGTGATTTAAAAACAAATTGTTAATTGATATGCAATCCATTGCTTCCCAATATTTCAGCTTTTTATCCTCCCGTAGCACTGGCTACGAAACTCAAAAAGAGCTTCATCTTGGAAACCAAGCGATTACATCTAATTTTAACACTTGTTATATAAATCAATTCAAATAGAATAAAATCATATTGGCGGTTGGAGCAAGTGACACTACATAAAACTAGATTATTCAATTTTAGAAATTTCGAACAGATCAGCGTTGATTTTGATGTCAAGTTGAATGTAGTTGTTGGTCGCAATGGAATGGGTAAGACTAACTTGCTGGACTCTGTATATTACAGCTGTATAGGCAAAAGTTATTTCTCATCAGGAGATCGTTATAT